>DASVBI010000044.1:0-2050 GCA_036375915.1 Terriglobales bacterium
CTGCGACTCACGTTTGACGCCGGCATCAGCCGGCATTGGGAAACGTGTGCGACCGGTTCGGCAGCCCGGCCCTAAGTGGGATTTTGGCTTGACAGGCACGATTTTCGGGTATAACCATGTAAATCGTTTTAATTAGAATACTTGCCGCCGCGCGGCTCGGCGAAATCGCATTCCAGGCGGCGGGATGGAAAGCTTCGCAGCCATGAGTTCCCCCAGAACGCGAGCGGGCGTCGTATTTCGCCCTGCCATCCTGGCATGCCTTGGCCTGCTTCTCATTGCCAGTTGCAGCCGCCGGCCTGCCCCTTCCGCGAGCACGCCAAACTCCAGCGTCCAAGTCAACGTCAGCGAGGGCGGAGTGGTCCTGACCACCACGGCCGCGAAATTTGAACTGTCTCCCGCGGGGTACCTCACGGCGTATCTGTTAAGCGATGGCCAGCCCCTCTCTCTGGATGACGCAGCATCGGCGGGCAGCAACGACTTCGTGATCACCGGAAGAGAGCAGGTGGACGACTTTCACCTCGACCTGGCCGCCGCCAAAATCAGCGAAGGCGCCGGCCGCTTAGCGGCGCGGGGCAAAACGGTCATCGTCTCCGGCCATAGCGCCAGCAACCCCTCGCTCGAAAAGCTGCTCACCATCGAGGTGGCTGACGAGTTTCCCCGGCTCGCCTTCACCACCGCCTCCTACAGGAACACCGGCAGCTCGCCTCTGCGCCTCGACCAGGTCATTGCCCAGCGGCACCGGCTGAATGCCGCGCAGGTTGACCCTCACCTTGCGCCCTTCCAGATGTGGTCGTTTTCCGGAGCCAGCGAGAAGTGGGGCAAAGACGACGTCGTGCCGGTTTCCACCAGCTTCGCCCGCGCCAACGTGATGGAGACGGTAATGCACAACGACGAAAACAGCACCGGAGGCGGTGTTCCGGTGGTGGCCTTCTGGACGCGCTCGCTGGGCGAAGCCATTGGCCACGTCGAACTCCTGCCCTGGGTCATGTCGCTGCCGGTGCGTGCCGAACCCGATCACCGTGTGAGCGCCTCGCTGACCTTACAGCCAGATCAGGAGCTTAAGCCCGGCGAAACCTACTCCACGCCCCTGAGCTTCGTCGCCGTCTTTCGCGGCGATTTCTACGAGCCGCTTCACCTTTACTCCAGCGTGCTGCAGCGCCAAGGCTGGACCCTCCCCAGCGCCACCCACGGCGACTACCAGGCCAACTGGTGCGGCTGGGGCTACGAGATGAACGTCACCCCCAAACAGATGCTGGGCACCATTCCCAAGCTCCAGCAGCTTGGCTTCCACTGGGCCACTCTGGACGCGGGCTGGTTCAACAACCGCGGCGACTGGGACCCGAATCCCAAGACGTTCTCCGAAGATTCCATCCGCAAAGTGGTGGACGCCTATCACAAGGCGGGCATTCACATCACGCTCTGGTGGATTCCGCTCGTGGCCGAAGACGGCGAGGGCAAGGACATTCTGAATGGGCGGCGCTACCAGCTGGCAAAGGTGGTGAAGGAACACCCCGATTGGCTGATTCTGGACAAAAATGGCAAGCATGCCCGCGCCACCGCAGACATGGGCGCCCTGTGCCCGGCTGTTCCCGCCGTGCAGCAGTATTACAAGCAGCTTACGGAAAAATTCATTCGCGACTGGGGCTTCGACGGCAGTAAGCTCGACTTCTCCTACATCGTTCCGCCCTGCTACAACCCCCAGCATCACCACAAATCGCCCATGGAGTCGGTGCGGGCCATGGGCCAGATCTACAAAACCATCTTTCAGATCACCCGCGCCTTGAAGCCCGACAGCGTGACCCAGAGCTGTCCCTGCGGCACCCCGCCCAACATGGCCTGGCTGCCGTTCATTGACCAGGCGGTAACCGCCGACCCGGTGGGCTCGCGGCAGGTTCGCCTGCGCACCAAAATGTACAAAGCGCTGCTCGGGCCGCAGGCTGCAGTGTACGGCGACCACGTGGAGCTGACCAAGATCCATTTCAAAAACAGCAACCACGAGGTGGACGTGGGCCGGGATTTCGCCTCCACCATCGGCACCGGCGCTGTCCTC
>DASVBI010000297.1:0-5915 GCA_036375915.1 Terriglobales bacterium
GTACGCCGGGGACGAGGACGGGGCCGCGGTCGCGGTGGTAGCCGGGCTTATTGATGTGCTGCAGGTCGGGGCCGAGATAAACGCCGCGCCAGAGGTGCAGAGTGTAGTAGCCCTCGAAGATGGTCTCGCGGCCGTAGTTGAGACGGCCATCACCGAGCAGGAAGCCATGGCCGCCCAGGGCCAGATACTCCTGATGCCAGCGGGAGATGCCGTTGGAGACAAAGGCGGCGCCCAACTTGTCCAGCTTCCGCCCCCAGCGGGCTTCCTCGCGAGGCTCGGTCGCGCTCACTCAGGTGACAGCAGTGGTAAGCAATTATCAGTTTCAGGTGATGCGGGTCACACCGGGGATTGGTGAGGTTGGTATAGTAATTAATTTTCGGAGGCGGCCATGGGGCGCAAGACGGAGCAATCGCGCAAGCTGCAGAAGCGGGCGGAGGCGGTGATTCCGGGCGGGGTGGATTCGCCGGTGCGTGCGTTCCGGGCGGTGGGAGGCGAGCCGCCGTTCATCGTGCGCGGAGAGGGCTCGCGCATCTGGGACGCGGACGGCAATGAGTACATCGAGTACCTGGGGTCGTGGGGACCGCTGATTCTGGGACATGCCGCCCCAGAGGTGGTGGAGGCGGTGATCGGGGCGGCACGCAAAGGGACGAGCTTCGGAGCTTCCAACCCGCTGGAGCCGGAACTGGCGGAGGTGGTGCTCTCGGCGTTTCCGCGGATGGAAAAGGTGCGCTTCGTCAATTCGGGGACGGAAGCCACCATGTCGGCCATCCGGCTGGCACGCGCCTATACCAGGCGCAAGTACGTGGTGAAGTTTGAAGGCTGCTACCACGGGCATGCCGACGCCCTGCTGGTGAAAGCCGGCTCGGGGGTGGCCACCTTGGGCATTCCGGGCTCAGCCGGCGTGCCGGAGGAATTCACGCAGTTCACGCTGGCCCTGCCGTTTAACGATGCAGAGGCGGTGGACCGGGCGTTCAAGAAATTCAAAGGTCAGATCGCGTGCGTGATCGTGGAGCCCGTGGTGGGCAATATGGGCTGCGTGCCCCCGGCCAAGGGCTACCTGGACGCGCTGCGCTACATCACCTCGCGCGACAATGCGCTGCTGATATTCGACGAGGTCATGACCGGCTTCCGCCTGGCGTTTGGCGGGGCGCAGGAGGTGTTTGGCACGGCGCCCGACATGACTACGCTGGGCAAGATTATCGGCGGGGGGCTGCCAGTGGGCGCGTATGCGGGGCCGGCGGAGATCATGGACATGGTGGCGCCGCTGGGACCGGTGTACCAGGCGGGCACGCTTTCCGGCAACCCGCTGGCCATGGCAGCAGGGCTGGCCACGGTGTGTTACCTGCGCGACAACCGGGAAGTTTATGGGCGCATGGAAAGAGCGGCGGGCACGCTGGTCACCATGGTGGCAGAGGCGGCCAAAGAAGCAGGCGTACCCATCAGCTATAACCGGGTGGGCTCCATGTTTACATGGTTCTTCACCGAGGGCCCGGTGACGAATTGGGAGAGCGCCTCGAAGAGCGACACGGAAGGATTTGGGCGCTTCCACCGGGCCATGCTGGAGGCGGGGGTGTATTTGCCGCCTTCGCAATATGAAGCGGCGTTTCTCAGCGCGGCCCATACCGAGGAGGACATACGGCAGACCGTGGCCGCCGCCCGCGAGGCGTTCGCGGTAGTGGAAGCAAAATAAACGATGAATGAAGAATGATGAATGACGGTTGCAGCGTGAGGTGGATGGGTTGGAAACAGTTAGTTACCAGAATCGAATCCTCCCGTCCCGGCTTCGTTGGCTCGCCGTAGCGGCGGGATGCGTTTCTGGAATTGCTCTGGTTAGTTTTGTGGCGTTGGCGGCTTTTGGGATTCTTCCGATTGTCGGAGCCGCCATCCAGGGGCGCATACCGCGGGTGGGGCGAATGGTGCTCTACGTAGGCGCTGCGGCGCTGATTTATCTGGTTGTCCCATTTGGACTGATCGTGCTGCGGGACACCATCAAAACAGGGTTCTTCCGGCTTGACTTTGTGGCTCTGACACTCACCTTAGCCTGGATATTGTCGCCCCCACTCGTCATCTGGTGCAATGTGGCCCTCGTGGCGGAGGCGGTAAGGGAACGACGTACGCGCCGTGCCGCCCAGGCAGCGATTGTTGAGATTCCCTGATTGGCGTAGGCCTTCCTATGCTTTACAAATCCTTGTCCTGTCGGAGTACTGCAGTTCCCGCCGCGGGTGCGGCTTAGCCCGGCGCGAAGCGACCTGTTCCCCTTTTGGTGTGGGTTCCCGATTCAATCCCCCGGCACCTTCGTCAGTGTCCCGAATTCCCCCTGCCCGCGCCACATCACCCTATAAGGAAAATAGGCGACTTCCTCGCCTGGGAGTGGTGTCATGGAGAGAGGCCTCCTTGAGCAAAATGCCGTCGGGCCGGCGCTGGAGCAGGCGCGCGGCGGAAAAGAACTGCCCCTAAGCGGGCCGGAGCGGCGCCAGCGCACACGCGTGTTCTCGCAACTCCCTCTGACGGTCAAGTTTGGCGGCATTTACGAAATTGGTGCGGAGGCGGTCAATATCAGCGCCCGCGGCATGTTGTTTGTGCTGCCGCAGCCACTGGCGATGGGAGAGGCCATTGAACTGGTGTTCCGCCTGCCTCGCCGGGTGATCGGTGTTGACGGTATTTGGCTGCGCTGCCCGGCGGAGGTGGTGCGGGTGGAAGAGGGCCTGCCGGAGGGCAAGTTTGGGATTGGGGCGAAGATCAAAAGCTACGAGGTCTTTCTCGGGTGAGCTATAGAATTTAGGAATGAAGATTGAGGAATGAGAAGCCCGCGCCGCGCGTCAGTCCTCCTCATTCATCATTCCCAATTCATCACTCATCACTTTCCTTCCATCATTTCGGGCACGGTCACGAAGGTGAAGCCCTGATCGCGGCAGCGGCGAATTATCCCATCCACGGCCGTAACGGTGAATGAACGGTCCACCCCCAGGTAACGGTGGCCACCGTCGTGCAGGAGGATGACCTCGCCGCCTTCCACGCTGCCCAAGACCTTGTTTTCGACCTCGGCGGCGGATTTGGCTTCCCAGTCCCAGCCGCTGACGCTCCATAACACGGGCACCAAGCCACAGCGGCGCACGGCACGCAAGGCAAGTGGCGTGCGTCCGCCAAAGGGCGGGCGAAAGAGGTCTGAGTGTGGGCCGATTGCCTGCTCCAGGGCCTGGGCACAGCGCCGGATTTGGCCTTCCACTTCGCGGGGCCGGACAAAAATCAAGTTGGGATGATCCCAGGTGTGGTTGCCGATGACGTGGCCGGCAGCGGCGACCTGCCGGGCGATCTCAGGGCGCTGGGCGACATAGCGGCCGATCAGGAAGAAGGTGGCGCGGACCTGGTGGCGGTCTAGAACTTCGAGCAGGCGCTGGGTCCAGGGGTCGTTGGGGCCGTCGTCGAAGGTGAGGGCCAACTGGCGGGAATCGTTATCGGCACCGATAAAGGTGCGGCCGAAGAACTGGGAGCGCGGCGCCATGGTGTTGTAGCCGGCGGCGGCCAGGGTGGCCAAGCCAGCGGTGGCAAGGAGGCCGAGCATGGAGGGATTGTAAATGGTGGCGGGCGGGGGCGCCCGCGCCACAAAGTAGGTTCAACGGGTGCTTTTCTTCCAATTGCCTGCGAGACAAAGGCGAGATATGCTGCCAAGCGACCCGGAAAATCTGCTGAACCCATGGCGAATCTTTTCGAGCTTCCGCAGTACATAGCGGTGGAGGGCCCTATTCGGGTAGGCAAGAGCACGCTGGCGCGCATTCTGGCGGAGCGTCTGAACGCGCAGCAGGTAGTGGAACCCGATGATAATCCCTTCCTCAAGGCGTTTTACGATGGCGAGCCCGGAGCCGCGTTTCAGGCGCAGTTTGCTTTTCTGGCGCGCCGCTTCGAGCAGCTGAAGGCGCTGGATGTGGGGCCACGGTCAAATAAGACCGTGGTAGCCGACTACATCATCGAGAAAGATAAGCTGTTCGCCTACCTGAACCTGAGCGACGTGGAGCTGGAGACTTACAACCGCTACTACAACTACTTCCGGGAGCAGCTGCCCACCCCCGACCTGGTGATTTACCTGCAGGCCTCGCCGGAAGTGCTGAGGAAGCGTCTGAAAAAGAAAAGCGTGGCAGCGGAGAAGGGGATCAGCCAGGATTACCTGGAGGCGGTGGTCAAAGCCTACGAACACTTCTTTTTTCATTACACCGCGTCGGACCTGCTGATTGTGAACACTTCCGACATTGACTTCGTGGATCGCAACGAAGACCTGCAGGAGCTACTGCGCAAGGTCTCGGAGCCGATCAAGGGGACGCAGTACTTCCTGCCGCTGGGGTCGGAAGCGGCCAGCGCATAAGCTTTGCCCAAAGGCTGGAGCCGGCCCACATATTGAGTGATACCCCATCGCTACGGTGCCGTCTGCGCCGCCGCTCGGCGGCTATGCTGCATGACGAACTCACCGATTTCTGCGGCCGCCCGCTTTGCCTCGGGTAGAAAGGAGGCAAAGACGTGCCAGACGTGGGGCATGTCCTCATACAGGCTGAGGGTGACTTTGAGGCCAGCGGCGCGGGCACGCTGCTCCAGCCGCAAAGCGTCGTCGAGCAGAATCTCGCTGGTGCCCACCTGGATGAGCAGCGGCGGCAGCCCTTTGAGATCGGCGTGAAGCGGGGAAACCAAGGGATTGCGAGGATCCTGGCCACCCAGGTACCAGTTGGCAAACTGCCGCAGGCCGTCGCCTGTTAGCAAGGGGTCCACGGCCGCCTTGGCGACAATAGAGGCGCCCGTCATCTGCAGGTCCACCCAGGGGGAAATGCACACGGCGGAGCTGGGCAAGGGTTCGCCGCGATCGCGCAGAAGGGTGAGCAGGGCGAGAGTGAGGCCGCCGCCGGCCGAATCCCCGGCCAGGGCGAGGTTGTGGGGATCAGTGCCAGCACTCAGCATCCAGCGGTAGGCCAGCAGGGCGTCGTCCAGGGCCGCGGGGAAGCGGTACTCCGGAGCGCGCCGGTAGTCGAGCACAAAGACCCTGGCCTGGGCGGCGCGTGCAATCCAGCTAACCATTTCGGCGTGGGCCTTGGAGGAGCCCAGGGCATAGCCACCTCCGTGAAAATAAAGAATGCTGCGGCTGCGTCCAGTTGGGGTGGTAATCCACAGCCCTGGTGCGGGCTCGAAGACCGCTTCCACTTCCACATCCTCGGCCAGGCGAAAATTGGCGCGGTAAAATTCTTCCACCGTATCGCGCATGGTGGTCAGGTCGGAACCCCTGTCCGACAACACGCGCTCCCACATCCGGTACACCCGTTGCAGTTCGGGGGAACGACTCATGCCCTTACTCCTTTGATACCTATTATCTATGCCATGAGAACCGGCAATACAAATGAACCAAAGCCCTGGGCATCCGGGTGCGGCGTCCGCTTTCGCACACCTCTTCCCAGGAACGAACATGGGCGTCCTGTTTGTTAGCCAAGGGGGTAATGAGAATGTTGAATCTTCTCAGCCACTTAGACGTCCATTCTAGGTGGCATGAAATTTGCGATTGCTCAAAGCTGGAGCGTACCCATGACCAGTCTTTTGGCCTTTATCTCTCTGGCTACCGTCCTTGCCGGCTCACTATGCCCTGGCAGCGTGCCCTTTCGCTCTCATTTTATCCCGGGGAAACTGCAACCCATGGTG
The DNA here is from genome assembly GCA_036375915.1 of Terriglobales bacterium. Classification (GTDB taxonomy): domain Bacteria; phylum Acidobacteriota; class Terriglobia; order Terriglobales; family Acidobacteriaceae; genus JAICWP01. The sequence continues at coordinate 5,671 of DASVBI010000297.1, forward strand.
ATGAGCCGCAAGGCGGCCGGGCGCACCGCCACCGAGGCCCGGGTGCGGCGCGCTGCTTCCCAGCGGGCGGGATCCGCGCAGCTCCGGCCCAGCCTCCCCAGGCGCACCGAGGAACCAGCGGCAGTCATCCTCTACGGCGACGGGCCGTGGTCCTGGATGTAGAGCGCCCCCCGTTTCGTCACATAGTCCCGTGACTTGCATCACAGTTCAGCCCTCTCTACGGGACCATGCTAGCAAGCAGAAGT
>DASVBI010000234.1:0-3861 GCA_036375915.1 Terriglobales bacterium
ACCTCATCGAAACGTGCCGGCTTGTGACACTCTTCACATAAGCCATTGGTCCGCGTAAACAGAACGAATTTTCTCCATGCCCAGTCCTTGGGATAGGGGTCGCTATCGTTTCTGTGGGCTGGTTCCACCTCAGCCAGGTATAACTGAATGGCATTCTGTTCGCCCAGTCGGGAAGCTGCTTTCCTGGGAGCTTTGAGTTCTTCGGGTCGGAATGGCAGGCGCATACGCCCCCCTTCGCACAGCGTACTGAAGTTCAAATACCACCTGTCGCAGCCTCCTTCCGTGACAGGGAACACGCGATTGCGTGACTCCTGACCGACCGACCCAGAAACATGGTTTCGCCGGGCCGTCAGCGGAAGCTCGAGAAGTTTCAAATTCTCATATTCACAGCCTTACGAAGATTTACAAAACCATATTCACCAGCACCCCGAAATGCGTAAGTTGCTGATCCTGCTCAGTTACTCGGGACGGTAGGGGAATTGCAACTACCCTTTCGCGAGCGAACCATGTCATCCATTCCCACTAACGCATCGGCTTTGGGCGGAGTAACAGCACCTACCGCTTTTCGCCGCATACCCCGCAAAGTGCAGAACCATCTGCGTGCGCTGCGGTCGGAACGCGGCCTGACGTTGCAGCAGGTTTCCGAGGGCACTGGGCTTTCCATCTCCACGCTGCACGCCATCGAGAACGAGCAGGAACGCGAGGCGACGCTGGCGACGGCGTTCAAACTGGCACGCTTCTATGGCTTGTCGGTGGAAAAGATCTGGCAACCGTTGTTTCAGCAGATTTGCCAGGAAGCCGAGGAGGGCCAAGTCTGGCCCATGCCCGCGAGAGTCGTAGCTCGCAAGTGAAGGGCTCATAGCCGGTCGGCCTCCCCCATCCCGTGTTTTGGTCCCTGTAATTAACTGAATCTATTTAACTTGTCGTCCTACCGCCCCTGCCACCCAGGTCCTTCAGTGCCCCAGCCTTAATCCTGACTAGGGGTTTACCGTAGAAGCCCTCAGGTATCAGGCGGATTCGCTTGCTGCCCTTCCGGGCTGAAAATAACTTCTACTTCGACCTTAATAGCTCCTGTTAACCCCTGCCCGCAAAGACGTTTACGAGCGGGTCCAGCACATTTTGTGATTCCGGGGAGGCGCGCGTGCGTTCGGCTGTTACTTGCTTACTATTGTTTCTACTCGGGACGGCCTTGGGCTGCGGCTCCGCCGGCATGAGTTCCACTTCGGCAGGAGCGGTAACGCCCTCCAATGTGTCGGTCGCGTTGCAACCGGTGCAGCCCGCGTCTCCCGTGAAGGTGGTGGCCAGCGCTACCTCCCCCTACCCCATCAAGCAATGGCAATTGGCTGTAGATTCGGCGCTGGTGTGGCAGCAGGCCAGTTCCCAGCCCCAGATCTCACAATCCATTCCCCTGACCGCGGGCCGGCACCAGATCACGGCCACCGCCACTAACAGCGCCGGCAGCGCCGGAAGCTCCTCCGTGGCAGTGACTATACCCGCGTCCGGAGCTACGGGAACCACCGCCACAACTCTTTCAGTGGCGCTGAAGCCCCTTGGCTCCTCCTCCCCGGCGGCTATTAGCGCTGTGGCGCAAGGACCCAATCCGCTCACCGGGTGGGCGCTGTACTTGGATGGCAACCTGGTGGACAAGCTGAACACGTCCTCCGGCACCCTCACTGATACGGTGCAAATGACTACCGGCAAGCACCAGATCATTGCGCGCGTTTGGGACAATACTGGCGCTTACGCGTCGGCTACGGCCACGGCCGACATCACCGATTCCACCGCCGCCACCACCACCGGCAGCCTCATCCCCACCCCGCCTTCCTCGGCCAACACCTGGAACCACGTGGAAGAAAAGCAAGGCTGGTCCGATTGCGGAGCCTGCGCCGGCAATCCCAGCGGCACCGGCCCGACCGGCACTTATTGGTTCAAACAAGGCGTCACCAGCCCCGCGCTCGACGGCAACAGCATGGAAACCTATATCGGCGGCTGGGTGCCCTGGGCCGACAACGTATTCGCCTACCATTTCGGGCCCCAGAACTGGGCCAACCACATTCTCTACACCGTTCATTTTTTGTGGAACGCCTCCAAGACTAGAAGCGGAGATGGCGCGTACGTGGTGCAGGCGGTCGAGTTTGACTCCTATTTCTTCAGCAACGGCTTCAAGTACATGTTTGGCACGCAGTGCGATTATGCCGGGGGCTATTGGGGCGTCTGGAACGGCCCCGACAACAAATGGCAGAACACCTCGCTCAAGTGCAACGCGTTCCCTCCCAACCAGTGGCACACCATTACCTGGTACCTAGAGCGCGATCAAGCACGGAAAAAGCTCCATTTCGTGGCCATCTCCGTAGACGGCCAGCAATCCAAGATTGACGCCTGGATGGATGCCGTGGGCAGCGGTTCGACCGATGACTCCGGCATTCAGTTCCAGCAGGACAGCGACCGGTACGGTAGCCCCTGGAACGCCTGGATAGACCAGGTCAGCTTCACCATCTGGTAGCGCGCCACATCACATCCTGATGTGACCCAGGTCAGCGGCGCGCGGCTCAATGCTCGGCTAAGCTGGCTGTGGCGTACCGGACCATGGCGGAGCGCAACCTGAAAATCGCGTTTGTGGTGCTGGGCGCCGTCGGCTACATGGGGATGAACGGCATCCGCACCCTGCAGCGTCTTAATCGGGCGCAGGGTGAGAAGGTATTCGATCCTCAGCGGCTGCTGGTGGTAGATCTGGACCTGGCCCGGCCGGACGCTAGCCGCCGCCCGGAGTGGCAGGAAATGGCCGCCCTGCTGGGCGAGCGCCCCCATGCCATCGCCGAATTTCACCACGCCCGCCCTTTCCTCTGGGGCCTGCGCATGGCCGACCCGCACTGCTGGGTGGTGATTTACGATGCCACTCCCTCCATCTTTCACAACGGGCACCTGGTGCAGATTGCCGCCGACCGCGACGCGCGCACCATCTACCTGGGAGAGAAGCCCATTTTTACGGCGCTTTCCGATTTGGAAACAGCGCGCCATTTTCCGCCGCAATGCAGCTTCTACTGCGACCTGATCGAGACCGAGAGCCCGGTGTTCCGCGGCGTGGCGCAGTATCTGCGAGATGAGCGCCTGCAGGTGGAAAGGCTGTGGATGTGGCGCGCCGGCAGCGGCGGCCTGCGCAAGGCGCTGCGCGCCGACCGCGAAGTGGTGTTCGGCGGCGCCCTGGAGGACAAGGCTCTGCACGATTTCTCCATCACCCTGGGCTGGCTGGGGGGGGCCGCCGCCGTGCGCGGCATTCCTCAGGAACGCATCCGGGTCGAGAACGGCCATTGCTTCTGCCTCTCCGACCGCGCCTTGCTCGACCATGAGCCCAGCCTGCTCAGCATGAACAACGGGCAGATCGCATCTTTCCAGCATATCCCCACCCTGGGCCGGGAATTTCATCGCGACCGCTTCCCTGCCGACGTGGTCACAGCCCTTGAGTGTGACTGGGTGCTGGAGGGGCGCACCGTCCCCGCCAGTTACCTGGTGAGCTGGGTGGGCCTGACTGGGTCAGCCTGGGAGCAGCAATTCCGGCAGCGCTGGCACGGCTTGGCCGCCGCCCTCGAGTTGCCCATCGGGCAGGCGCGTGAGACCAGGCATATCGAGGATTTGGGCCGCAGCTTCGAATGCGACGTTCAGGAGGTTCGGCTGGGAATCGTGGAGTGCCGCGGTCCGCGCGGAACGCAGACCATCCTCTGCAACTTCCTGGGCAAGGAAGCCTTTCCCGACCTGCGCCGTTTCGCCAGGGCGTTTGGCGAGCACGGCCGCCTGCTGCACAAGATTTATGAGGATCCGCGGCCGCAACCGGGCGGGGCCAAGCTCGAAGACTTGGCCGATATC
>DASVBI010000704.1:0-3084 GCA_036375915.1 Terriglobales bacterium
CCAGGGCCGCGCAATACGGGGGCCAGATCAGCGCGACCGCTTCCAGTTCTTCGGTACGCTCGGTCACCCTTCGAAGGCTCAGAAAAATAGTGAAGAACGGCGGCCGCACCCTGGAGATTGGCTGCGGCAACGCCAGCAGCCTGTTAGGGCCCCTTTCCCGGCGCTGCCAGGCGTACGGAGCGGACCTGACCATGGAAATGCTGGTTTTATCCAAACAGCACAGCGCAATTAGTGCCCTGGTTCGATCGGACGCCTGTTACCTCCCTTTCCAGGATCACAGCTTTGATTTTGTATATACGAGCCGTTGCATCATCAACGTACCTACCCGGGAAATGCAGCGACAGGCACTAGGAGAGGCCTTCCGGGTGGCAAAACCAGACGCCCTGGTGGTGTTTATTGAGAATTTCGAGGAACCGGTGGAGCGCATGAACCTGGCCAAGGAACGATTCCACGCCGGCCCCAGAGAAATTGACAGGCATAACATTCACTTGAATTTGAATGACACGTTGCGCTACGCGCAGGAATTAGGCTGGCATCCGGCCAGCATACGTGGCAACACTCTTGTAAGCTTGGTGGCACAGGTGCTCGTGCCCAAGTTCACACCTCGCCGAGGCAGTGGACTGGTCCAGCGGCTGCTGCACCCGTTCTACGTTGGCCTGAGCTACCTGGACGATTGGATGGGGGCACGATTGCCCCTAGTCGGCAAGGACATCATGGTGGTTCTGAAACGCGGGTGAACAGGGTTTTCAGGCGGCCCGAATCTAGAATCCAGCAGAACGCTCCATTCGGCAAAACAGCAGCCAGGATTAGCTGTTTCTGATAGTTCCAGCGCCGGCGCGGGACGCATTCACAGCGCGGGACATGAACAGGGTTGCGCCAGTCAACCACAGGATGCGCAGGTCAGTGAGAAGCGAGTGCTCGCGTACGTACTGCAGGCCGAGTTCGATCTTGCGCGGCCTGATGAGGAGACGATAAGCCTCGTGCGGATCGGCGCTGCCCTTTAGAATGGCGCCCTCGTCGTGAAACTCGATGGAAGCGTAATCCGTGATCCCAGGACGCACGGTGAGCAGCTCGCGCTCTTGGGGAGTGTAGAGATCTACTTCCGATTTAACCTCGGGGCGCGGCCCGACAAAGCTCATGTCGCCCTTCAGAACATTGAACAATTGCGGTAGTTCATCCAGCTTGTATTTCCGCAGATGCTTGCCGATGCGGGTGATGCGAGGATCATCGTCAGAGGTGGAGGGGCCACCAATTTTCTCCGCGTTGACCACCATGGTACGAAATTTGTATACGCGAAAAGGCTTCCCTTGGCGGCCGATTCTAAGGCCGCGGTAAAAGACGGAAGCGCGATCTTCGAGCTTGATCAGGATCGCAATTACCGCCAGTATGGGGCTGAACATCACCACCCCGATGGCGGCGAGAACCATATCAAAGAGACGCTTGCTCACGGAGTTGTCCTTTAGCATCTGCGCAAATCAAAGCGAAACCTTCCGGCTGACTCCAGCAGAACTGGAACTAACTTGCACGGGAGTGAAGACGCCTCTTTCCTTTGCGCCCTGCAGAAACTGAAGCGTGCGCGCCGCGGTTGCTGCCGTCACTCCGGCATGGCAGGGCAGGGTTATGACCTGCCGCGAGACCTGCTCCGCCTCGACGCAACTGCCCTTCTCATACCCAACCGCCTGCCATTGATCTTCCACCAGAGGGTGTACCGGGGACGAAAACCAGTCTCCCAGTTCGACTCTGGCCTTTCTGGCTTCCTCCAGCAGAGCGCCCTTGTTGGTCACCTGCATTGGATAACAGATTAAGACGGCCTCACAACCGGGAGGAGTGGACAGTCCGGGAATTCCCATGGCATGCAGACCGGTTTCGTACTGTTTGGCGAGCCGCTGGTGGCGCGCGATCACCTTGTCGGCTTTGCTCATCATGGCCAGCAAACGATTTTGCAGGGACGGGGCTAAGCCCTTTTGATAGTCAGGACCAAGTTTCCCTTCGAAGGTGTCGGCCGTCCAGGTGGCGATTGCCAGTCCTTTGCGCGACAACAGACGGTAAACATCTCGCACCGTCCAGAACAACCGCGGATCTTGGGTAAAGCGATGGGCCAGGTATTGGAGATGAAGTTTTGCGACCTCTCCAGCGGAAGGACATTTGAATTCGTGATAGAACTCGACCAACCGGGCGCGCAAGCGCTCTGAGTTAACCGTGGCGGCGCCGCCCATCCCGATTATGAACGGCTTTCCCGGATCATAGGAATAGAAGGCAGCCACACCGATGGAGCCCAGTTCCCTGCCCTGATAAGTCGAGCCCCATACATGGCAGGCATCCTCGATGACCGGCAGTCCGTGCTGTTCGGCGATGGACATGATGGCTTCCATGTCGCAGGGAATCCCGAATGTATGCTGAGCCACGATGGCTTTGGTACGCCCGGTCACCTTGGCCGCAAGCACCGCCGGATCCATGTTGTAAGTTGCAGGATCAATGTCCACGTAAACCGGGCGCGCGCCCATCCCGAGGATAGGACTGGGCACAGCAATACAGGTGAAGCCCGGGATTAAGATCTCGTCCCCAGGCCCGATGTCGAGGGCGCGCAGCAGCGCGTAAAGGGCTACTCGTCCGCGGTAGAAGTAGAATGTGCTCTCTGGCAAAAAAGCTTTCATCCCGTCATCCATTCGAGGCCAGCGGCCCTAGCTTACTCGTGCCTTGCGGCCGCAGCACCAATCGGATGGCGTGCACGACCCGGCCTTCCCCAAAGAGCCGAACCACGCCCCATAGCGACCCCATCCCGCGCATGAAGTGCATACTGGCGATGGTAAAAGGCACGGTAAACACGTAACGCCAATCTTTCTCATCGGTTGCGATCCGCAAAGAAAGAGCAAGAGCGGCAAGGCTGTAGAGAACAGCAATCGCCACAAACAGCCAGCCCAAGGGCCGCCATAGCAAACCCAGCAAGCCAGTCGCCAATAATCCGAGCACCAGGCAGGCCGGCGCCAGGTGCCGCCAGCGGACCGGCATCAAGTCGGCGCGCGCGAACGCCAGAACCGTCCACACCCCGTCTGCCCAGTTATGCCGCCAGAATGAAACATAGTC
>DASVBI010000753.1:0-4050 GCA_036375915.1 Terriglobales bacterium
GACTATGGCGGCACGTGGGCCACACCTCTGATCAACAATCGTGCCGCCACCGGGAACACCTATGTTTCGCGGCAGATTTCCCGACGCTACACCTCCGGCGTGGAATACCGGGTGCGGGATCTGACGTTTCCCGGCTATGACCTGCGAACGCTCACGCACGCCGTTCTCTCGTTTCATCAGTTTGCCCTCGGGGCCAACAGCAGTGTTGTGATTTATGTTGGTCCGGAGTATGCCCGCACCCGCGGCCAGACGTTCGCCGTTCAGAACGCCCCCGCGTTTTCCGCGTCCTGGTCCCCCGCCGCGGGTGCGATCTATAGCTGGTCGGGAAGGCGCAACCGCCTGCAAACCGGCTTTAGCCGCCAGGTGAGCGATGGCGGAGGTCTGCAGGGGCCGGTGCGGCTCAATGCGGGATGGCTGCGACTGGGCCGGCAACTAGGGCGGCGCTGGACGGCGGAGGTTAACTCGGAACTCGCCCAACAAACTGCCTTGCCGGCCGGAGGCGGCGACCACCTGCGAATGGCGCGAGCCGGCGCTGCCTTTCGCCGCGAACTGGGCCGGAACGCGTCCGTCCGCCTCTCCTATGACCGGCTCTATCAGACGGGCGGTTCGCTGCTCTACCGGCCGGGCAACCACAACCGGGTGATGCTCTCGCTGGAACACAGCTTCATGCGGCCTTTGGGAAGATCCCAATGAGAGAGCAGGATTCCGAGCAGCCGTTCAGCCTGGCCCAGTACTGCGACATCGCACTGCGGCGGCGCTGGTGGATCGCAGGCACGTTGTTCGCGGTTTGGGGAATAGCCTGCGTAAGCGCCTGGTTACTGCCCGCTCGCTACCGCTCCGAAACCACCATCGTGATTGATGAGCTGCCGATACCGGCGGAGGAAAGCATTTCCGGGCTGCAGAGCCGCCTGCAAACCCTTACGCCGCAGATTCTCAGCCGCGTGCGGCTGCAGCGGATTATTCAGGACCTGAAGCTTTATGGCCTAGCCAGCGGGGGCCCCTCGCCGGAGGCGCTGGCTGGCCGGATGCGTCGGGATATCAAGGTGGAGGCGCTACAGGTATCAGGCCGGCGCAATCAACTCGCCGCTTTCACCGTCTCCTACTCCGCTACCAGCCCGGCGGTGGCGCAGGAGGTAACACGCCGCCTGACGTCATTGTTCATCGAGGAGAACGTGCGCACGCGGGCTCAGCAATCGCAGCAGACAACCAGCTTTCTGGAGAGCCAGCTGCAAGACGCCCGCGGCTGGCTGCAGAAGCAGGAAGAACGGCTGCAGCAATTCAAGGCGCAATATCTGGGGCAACTGCCCAGCGAAACGCAGGCAAATTACGCGCAGCGCGACGCGCTCGATCTCCGGTTGCAGAGTGCGACGCAAGAGCTGCAGCGCGCAAAACAGCAGAGGCTTTATCTGAACTCGCTGCTGTCGCAGTATCGGGAGCTGCGTGTCTCCGGCAGTTCCGCGTCCAGCGCCCCCACCAGGACACCCCCCGCTCTGGACGCGGAACTGTCTCGCCTGCGCCAGCAGGTTGACGATTTGCGCCTGCGCTACACCGAGGCCCACCCCGAGCTGGTCAGGCTGCGGGAGCAGATAGCGCGCACGGAGAGGCTCAAGGCAAACATCGGGCAAGAGCTAAGCCAGAGCCCGGGAGAAGCGGCGGCTGAAGAATCGCCCACCACGCTGCAGATCCAGAGCCAGCTTCGAGCCAATGAGCAGGAAATCCTGGATCGGCAAAACCAGATGGCCGGAGTGCAGGCGGCAATGGGCGCAGTGCAAGCGCGCCTGCGAAACGCTCCGGTGCGGGAACGGCAACTGGCCGAGCTGACCCGGGATTATGACCAGTCGCGCGCCTACTACGAATCGCTGCTGGCCAAGCGCAACCAGTCGCAGCTGGCCGTCAGTTTGGAGAAGCAGCAGCGGGGCGCGCAGTTCCGGATCTTAGACCCGCCCAGCTTGCCGGCTGCTCCCTTCTATCCGGACCGCTTCAAGTTCAGCCTGGCGGGGCTGGTGCTGGGCTTAGTGGCTGGCGGCCTGGCGGGATACGCCCGCGAAGTGATGGACGACCACATCCATTCGCCGGCCCAGCTGGAGAATTTGTGTGCGGCGCCGATCCTGGCCTCCGTTCCTCCCGCTGCGAAAGCGGAGTCCTGGCTACGCCGGCTGCGGGTGGGCGGGGAAATTGCGGCCATGGCCGCTCTGCTCGCCTTCATGACCGGAAGCACATTCGTAGCTTTTATAGCCCGCTATCGCGAGTGATGCCAACCCGGTTGAATGACATGAGCCGAATCAGTCCCATTCCGCAAGCAGCCGGCGAAAGCGGCGCAGGCTGCGCGGGAGTTCGGCCGGAAGCCCCCGGCCGCAGTGTATGGGATTTCGATTCGCTTTCCTGGCTGGTGCCCAAGGTTCCCCTGCGCCAGGTGATCTGTATCTTGGGCCCCGGCCAGGAGCCGGTACAGGAGCAGTTTCGATTGCTGCGCACCCGGCTGGAGGACGCGCGGCAGGCGCGCCCGCTGAAGACTGTGCTGGTCACCAGCAGCCTGCCTGGAGAAGGAAAGAGCTTTGTGGCGCGGAACCTGGCGGCGACGGTTTCACAACGCGGCCGCCAGAAGGTGCTGCTGCTGGAAGCCGACCTGCGCCGTCCCGGCTGCTGTTCGGCCCTGGGACTCAGCCCGGTTGCGGGGCTGGCGGAGTGCTGCGGGAGCACCGACCCCGTGGCCAGCTTTGTGTACCGCATCAGCGGTCTCGACCTGTGCCTGCTGCCGGCGGGCGATCGGGCCACAGCCGCAACGGAGTTGCTGGCCTCGCACCGCATGTGGGAGGTGCTGGCGGAGACCGGCAGGGCCTTTGATTGGGTAGTGGTGGACTCCGCTCCCCTGCTGCCGGTGGCGGACTCGGTGGTGCTTTCGCGGCTATGCGACGGCATTGTGCTGGTGGTTCGCCGCAGCCAGGCGCTGAAAAGCGCGTTACAAGAAGTGTTGGACCGAATTGAGCCGGCGAAGCTGCTCGGGGTCGTGCTTAACGACTTTCCCAGCCGGCACAGCTGCGAAGCTTATTTTCAGACCGCCGCGGACAGCGCTCGGGGAAAAGACCCCGACATCGCCGATTTCAAAGAGGCAGCGTGATTGCTGGCCTGATTCACCTCGATTGGCGACTGCCCAGTTTCCTTATGCGGAAGCGGCCGTCTGCAAAACAATCTCCGCCGTCCATCCCGCATCCGAAAGCGGCAGCGTCCGCGCCATCCCGTGGCGGGGATGCAATCGCGATTGCCGACGAGGCCAGATTTGCACGTCAGATTTATCTGGAGCGCCGGCGCGCCGAGCGCAACCAGAGAAACCTGCTCCTGGTGCTGATGGCGGGGATGGAGATGGGCGATCCGGCCGCGCGGGCAGCGACGTTTCGTACCCTGATTGGCAACCTTTCAGGCATGCTGCGCGACACCGACACGCTGGGCTGGTACCGCCAGGGCACAGTTCTGGGCATCCTGCTTCCCGACCTGGAGCGGGCCGACCAGGCCCTGCTTGGCTCGGTGTTTGGCAAGTTCTCCAGTGTTCTGGAGGATTCCTTGGGCGCGTTGCTGGCGTGCCGGATGCAGCTCACAGTTCATGTCTTCCCCACTCCCCTGGGATTAGGGGGTGACCCGGCCGACCTAGCCCTTTATCCGGAATTGCCTCCAGGAACAAGGTCGCAATTTGAAGCGGTTAAAAGAGGACTGGATGTGAGCATCAGTTCAGTGGCCCTGCTGCTGTTGTCGCCGCTGTTGGCGGTGCTGGCCCTGGCGGTGAAGTGTTCCTCGCGCGGACCGGCGCTGTTTCGCCAGAGGCGGCTGGGGCAATACGGCAGGCCCTTCACCTTTCTGAAATTCCGCTCCATGTACGCGGACAGCCAGACGGCGGTGCATGAGCAATACGTTGCAAGATTCATTGCGGGCGGACCGGTAGAAAATAGCCACGGAGTTTGCAAAATAACTGACGACCCGCGCGTCACCGCGGTGGGCCGCGTTCTACGCCGCACCAGCCTGGACGAGCTGCCACAATTATGGAACGTGCTGCGGGGC
>DASVBI010000032.1:0-10204 GCA_036375915.1 Terriglobales bacterium
CACTATGATCACTATTCCACTTTTGGAGGCACGCTCAACCCGCGCGCTGCTTTGCTTTACAGCCCGCTGGCCAAGACCACATTCAAGTTCCTGTACGCACAAGCATTCCGCCCCTCGAACAACTACGAACTGTATTACAGCGGTCCTACCAACCTGGCAAACCCCGGCCTGCAACCGGAGACGGCCAAAACCATGGGTGTGGCGCTGGAACAATATGTCGGCCGCCGCACCCGACTGATGGTAGCTGGCTATTACTATCCCCTGCGGCAATTGATCAGTGAGCAGACTGATGGGGCGAGCGGAAAACTTATCTTTCAAAACAGCAGCGCGGTGGACATGCGCGGCCTGGAGTTCGAGCTGGCCAGGACCTGGACGCGAGGGGTGGAGACAAGCGCGCAATACAGCTTCCAGGACCCCAAGAATCAGAGCTGGCCGCCGGCGCTGTTCAGCGTGCCAAAACATTTGGCCGGCATCAAGCTGAGTGTTCCCCTGCTGGGAAAAATGCTGTTCGCCAGCGCCGACGTGAATTATGTGAGCCGCCGCGGAACTCTGGCGGGAAACTACGTTCCCGTTTACTTCCTCCCCAATTTCACGCTTTTCAGCCAAAACCTGAAACAGCACTGGAAGCTTTCGGGGAGCTTCTACAACGCCTTCAACAGCAGGTATGGCGATCCCGGGGCGCCGGAGCACCGCCAGGACGTTCTCTGGCAGGACGGGCGGACATTTCGCCTGAAAGCGACCTACAGCTTCTAAGGCCAAAAATGACGGCTGCAGCACGATCGCAAAGCAGGCCATCCCGAAGCTGGGCAAGCCACGTACAACGGCTTCTCATGGCGGCCGCCACGGCCTTGCTGCTTTGCTCCGCCCTGCTCGGCTCCAGCTTAGAGGTCCAAGCCCAGATTTCCAGCAGCGAGGAATACCGGCTCAAGTTCGCCTTCCTCTACAACTTTGCCAAATTTGTGGACTGGCCGGCGGACGCCTTCTCCAGCAAGCAAGCGCCCCTCAACATCTGCATCATCGGCACAGACCCCTTTGACAGCGATCTGGAGCAGCAAGTGGCCGACCGGAGCGTAAACGGCCACCCCTATATGACGCGCACAGCGCGGGCCAGCGACGACCTCGGCGCCTGCCACCTCGTTTTCCTGCCCGCCGCGAGTGACAGTTCACTGCCCGCAATCCTCAAACAAGTGGCGGCTTCCGGTGCGATTACCGTGGGAGAATCGGCGGGTTTTGCCCGCCGCGGTGGTACCGTGAACTTCGTGCTTGAAGGCCCGCGGCTGCGCTTTGAGGTGAATCTCGAAGCCTCGCAGCGGGCGCGTTCCCGCATTAGTTCGCGCTTGCTCTCTTTGGCCAGAATCGTCAGAGAATAAGCCACGTAACGGGTCAAGTTTTTCTCTTTTTCTGTGTTCCTGTGCCCCGGTTCTCTCTGAAATCAGCTCTTGCCTGGCAGGCTCCCCTGGGGCAGCAGCGGCAGCGAGCGCACTCGCATTCCCGTTGCCGCAAATACGGCGTTGGCCACTGCCGGCGCCAGCCCCATGTTGGGTGTCTCTCCCGCTCCGGCCGAGGGTACATCACTGCGGTTCACTAGCACTATTTCGATCTGGGGCAGGTCGCGGAAGCGCGGCACCCGGTAGTCATAAAAGTGTGGGTTCAGAATCCTGCCGTTCTCGAAACGAATGACCTCGAACATCGCGCCGCCGATGGCCTGGGTGATGGCTCCTTCAATCTGGTTGCGCAGGCCGTTGGGATTCACCACGGCGCCGCAGTCGAAGGCTTCCACCACGCGCGCAATCCTGACCGCAGCGCCTGGCCTGGGAATCTCCACTTCAACGCAGGTCGCCACGTAGCCACCCTTTTCGAAACCGCCGGCTATCCCGAAGCCGCGTTGCGGCGTGCTCTTCATCTTGCCCCAGCCGAATTTTTCCGCTGCCGCTTGTAATACTGCCCGCAGTCGCGGATCGGCAGTGTTCTTGAGGCGAAACGCTAGCGGGTCCATGTTCGCCAGGTGCGCCAGTTCGTCCATTGCCGATTCACGCGCGAAGAAGTTGGCTGGGGCTGCCAGCCCACGATACGAACCCTGGCGCAGCGGCGAACTTACCGGATGAAACTCGATGCGCTGGTGGGAAATGTCGTAGGGCGTGTTGATCGCCGCCGGCCCGGAATTGTAATTGTCGTGTTCCCAGCTGAGCACCTTTCCATCCCCGTCCACGCTGCCCTTGATGTCAATCACGCCCGCCGGCCGGAAGTAGGCCCAGGTGAATTCTTCTTCCCGCGTCCACACCAGCCGCACCGGCTTAGCCACGGCCTTGGCCAGGCGCGCCGCTTCCACGGCGCACTCGCCGGTGTGCTTGCCGCCATAGGCCGAGCCCGTATCGGGAATGATAACCCGCACCTGCCGGCGCGAAATGCGCAGCTCCTCCGCCAGCTGATCGGCCACGGCAAACGGCCGCTGCGATCCCGTCCACACCGTCAGCTTGTCGCCCATCCACTCCGCCACCGCCGCCCGCGGCTCCAGCGGCGCGTGCGCGATATACTGCAGCGTGTAGGTCGCGGCCAGCACTTTGGCGGAAGCAGGCAGCTTCCGCCCCACTGAACCCGCCTCGTGACGAAAGCCCTCCTCGCTCGTGTCCACATTCTTGCGCAAATAATCGAACAATTCTTTGTTGGACGTCTGCGGCTGCGCTTTCCACTGCGCGCGCATAGCCTTGAGCGCCTGCTCCGCCGTGTTCTGGTCGGTCCCAACCGCGCCTATGAAGTTGCCGTCGCGCACTACTTTGACTCCGGGAATCTTCTCGGCGGCTGAAGTGTCCAGCGACACCAGCGTGGCGTTAAACGCGGCGGGCCGCAGCACCTTCCCGTACATCATTCCCGGACGGACCATATCGGCGGCGTAGCGGTGCTCGCCGGTCACGAAGCCTCGGCCATCCACCTTTGGTATTGATGTTCCCGCAATTCGCCATTCACCTGCCGGCGTCAGCGAGGGATCTTCCGGCAGCAGCTTCGTAATCTGCTGCCCGCGCGTGAGCTCGCCATAGCTCAGCGACTGCTTCGTCTTCGGATCAGTCACTTTGCCGTCCGCCGCCACCAGCGTTGCCGCATCCGCGCGCCAGCGTTCCGCCGCCATCGCCACCAGGACCTCGCGCGCGGTAGAGGCCACCTCCCGCAGGCGCGGTCCCATGGTGGGCGTGGTTCGGCTTCCAAACGTGCCCATGTCCCAGGGTGTAAGGTCGGTGTCGCCCATGACCATGGAGATGGCAGAAACCGGCGCTCGCAACTCTTCCGCCACCTGCTGTGCCAGCGAAGTGCGGATGTTCTGCCCCATTTCCGCCTTGCCGGTATAAACCGTGACCACACCGCTTTCACCCACGTGCAGCCAGGCGGAAAGCTCCCGCGGCAATTCATGTTCCGGGCGCCGAGCCCTTCCGGACTCCTGGCCGACAACACTGCCGGCGCCGGCGCACACCAGCACACCTCCGCCCAGCAGCTTGAAGAATTGCCGCCGGTCCAAATCGAAAACGTAGTGTGCCCGCTCGATAGACTCGTGCTGCGTACTCTCCAGGTCAGCCGGCGCAATCGTTTCTCTGTTCATGACCGTTCCGCCTTCCATTCCCGCGCCGCCTGCCGGATTGCGGCCATTATTCGCGCGTAGGTGCCACAGCGGCACATGTTCCCGTTCATGAAACGAACAATTTCCGCATCGCTCGGCCGCGGATTGGAGTTCAGCAGCCCCACCGTGGACATGATCATTCCCGGCGTGCAGTAGCCGCACTGGAAAGCTTCCTGCTCCAGGAATGCTCGCTGCACCGGGTTGAGTGTCCCGCTCTGCGCCAGGCCTTCAATGGTGGTGATCTTCTTGCCTGCCGCCTGCGAAACCGGTGTGCGGCAGGATCGCACCGGCCTCCCATCCAGCAACACCGTGCACGCCCCGCACTGGCCTTCGCCACAGCCATACTTGGTGCCGGTCATCTGCAGGTGTTCGCGCAGGGCGTAAAGCAGGGGGAGATCAGGAGCAAGATCGAGACGGCGTTCGCTTCCATTTACCAGCAGAACCACTGCGTCCATGGGCGCCTCCCGGGAACTCGCTCACCAAAAGCACAACCATGTTAGCGCCAAATCGGAGCTGGAGCAGCTATTCGGGTTGTGTCCGAAGCCATGCTCCCGCTATAGTGTCCCAAATCGAAACTCATCTGTTCGATAGCGGCCACACTGGCCCTACACGGGAGAGTGCACGTGAAAGCGTTCATCTTCGGAATCATCGTCGCGGTGGTCGCCATTGCGGCTGGACTTTACTTCTATTTCGATACCGGCAGCGCGCCGGTAGCAACTTCCGCTCAAGCTATGCCTTTTGAAACCATGCTGGCCAAAAAGGCCCTCCATGCGCGGGTTGAAAAGGAGATGCCCAGGACCGTGCCCATCGCCGCCGACGCTGCCGCCTATTCCGCTGGCGCCCAGATTTACCGCGACCATTGTGCCGTCTGTCACGGTCTTCCTAACCAGCCCAAGACCGCCATCGCCGCCGGCGAATACCCTGCCCCTCCTCAGTTATTCCAAGGAAAGGGCGTCACCGACGATCCCGCGGGCGAGACTTATTGGAAAGCGGAAAATGGCATTCGCCTGACCGGCATGCCGGCCTTTGGCAAGTCGCTGTCTACTTCCCAGCTCTGGCAGGTCAGCCTGTTGCTGGCCAATGCAGATAAGCTTCCGGCTGACGTGCAGCAGACTTTGGCGGCCCCGTTGCAACCGCCTCCGCCGCCGCAGCCCACCCCGGCTCCCGCGCGGAAGCCAGGACGTCGCAGCCGTCGCGGCTAACCTGTAACCTTGACTGCACTCGATGGGCTGAGTGCTGAATGCTGGTTGTTGAGCGCTATGCCGAAGTACATCTACGCTCTCATTCTCGCCTGCTGTTCCTGTTCGCTTGCCTCTGCCCAGTCCGGGCAGTGGCTTACCTATGGCCACGACCCCCAGCGCTCCGGCGTTGCCGGCGATGAGCACGCCTTCACCCCGGCCAACGTCTCACAAATGGGACTGGTGTGGAAGACGGTTGTTCCCAACCAGCCGCTGGCCATGAATGGCCTGACCACTCCTCTTGTGGTCCGCGGCGTGATGACGCCCTCCGGCTCGAGAAACCTGGTGCTGGTGGCGGGAAGCTCGGACCACGTCTTCGCTCTGGACGCCGACACCGGCCAACTGGTCTGGAAGGTTGATGTTCCCGCCCAGGCGCCCCGTCCCCGCGACTCCGACTGGCTTTGCCCCAACGCGCTCAACGACACGCCAGTGATTGACTCTGTCAAGGGCCGGCTTTTTGTCATCACCAGCGACGGCCGCCTGCTCACCCTTGCCCTTGCTGATGGCAGCACGCTCATGCCGCCCGCCCGCTTCGTGCCCCCTTACTCCAAGATGTGGAGCCTGAACTACTCCGGCGGCGTGCTTTACACCAGCCTGTCGCAGGATTGCAATAACGTTCGCTCCGGCATTGTGGCCATGAACCCCGACGCTCCCGGCAAGCCGGTTATCTTTTTCGGCGCCGCGGGGGCCTGCAGCAAATCATTTTGCGGCGCCGGCATTTGGGGACGCGGCGGCCCGGCCGTGGACTTCGATGGCTTTGTTTACGGCGCCACCGGCGATGCTCCCTTTGATCCTGCCGCCAATATGTTTGGCGATACCGTGCTCAAGCTTTCGCCGGGCACCCTGGAGCTTGCCGGTTATTACACCCCGGCGGACTGGGACTATCTGACGCGCAAGGATCTCGACATGGGGAATACGACTCCGGCTATCTTCCGCTGGCGGAAGCACGTTCTGGCTGCTATCGGCGGCAAAGAAGGAGCAGTGTACCTGGTGGACACGGCGACCATGTCCGGTCCCCAGCACCGCATTGCCGACTATATTTCGCCACGCTACACCAACCAGCAGCAGACCTTCGAGGCCAACGGCATCTGGGGCGCCATCAGCGTATGGCGTGATTCCCAGGGAGAGACTTGGCTGTATGTGCCTTCCTGGGGGGAAACGACACAGGCGGCACAGTTCCCCGAGAGTCATGGGCCGGTGAAAATGGGCAGCATCATGGCGTTCAAGGTGGTGGCCGCGCGCGATGGCAGCCCGGCGTTGCGGCCGGCCTGGATTTCAGCCGATATTGCCGTGCCCGATCCGGTTGCTATAGCCGGAGGCGTGGCCTTCGTTCTCGGCACCGGCGAAAATCCGCTGCAGGTGCAGAACGGCGACATTACCAGGCTCCGCCACAATCGCGAAGACCTGAATACCGGACATGCAATCCTTTATGCTCTCGATGCGCATACCGGACGCCAGCTTTGGTCGAGCGCCGATGCTATGACCGGTTGGACCCACTTCTCCGGGCTTGCGGTGGGCGACGGCAAGGTGTTCGCAACTACGCATGATGGTGCGGTGTACGCTTTTGCCGTGAGCTCCCCGGGGGCGGCCGCAGCGAAGACTTGGACCTACGCTCCACCGGCCCCAGAGGGTCCGGCGCACCCAACAGCGACTTCCGCGAGTGCTCCTCCCGCCTCCAGCCCCGCCGCGGGGCCGCAGTGCGGCGAAACCAACCAGGTGTTCGCTCAGCACTGCGCCCTCTGTCACGGAACCGATGGCAAGGGCATTGCCTCGCGCCACACGCCCGACTTTACCGATTCGCCCTGGCAGCAGTCTCGCACCGATAGCGAACTACTCGCCGCCGTCTCCAAGGGTACCGATAGCGGGATGCCGGCTTTTGGCGATCAGCTCACGCCGGCGCAGATTGACACCCTGGTTCACTGCATGATTCGTGGCTTCGCCCGCTCCGCCGGACGTTAGCGATTGCGCCTGTTCCACATTGGAAAAGCAGGTGCTTCGCTGCGCTTAGCATGACAATTGGCGAGGATTGCCTGCTGGGAATTCCTACCCTGACTCCTGATTCCCCCGTCTACACCCAGCGGAACCACTTCAGAGCCAGGGCAAACGAGATCACTCCCCAAATCGCCATGATGAGAATCCGCCCGCCCTGCGCGGTCAAAGGCGCGCCTTCCAGGATGGTGGCGCGCAGCGCGTCATTCAGCGCGGTAAGCGGCAGCGCCTTGATGAATGGCTGCACCGCCGCGGGAAAACGTTCATAGGAGAAGAAAACGCCGGAAAACACCCACATGGGCAACATCACCAGGTTAATGAGCCCGCTGACGCTTTCGATTTTTTCCGCCCGGCAGGCGGTCAGCAGTCCCACTCCGGCGAAAGAGAGCGCGCCCACCGTGCCCACCAACAAAATCGCGGCCAGAGACCCCAGCACCCGCATGTGGAAGACAAGCACGCCGAAGCCCAGCAGCAGTCCCACCTCGATCAGCATCAGCACCAGGCGGCTGCTGGTGAGCGCCAGCAGAAAATCGCTGCGCCGCATGGGGGTAGCCAGATACCGCTTGAGCAGCTTGCGTTGCCGCATTTCCACCAGAGCGAAGCCGATGCCCCACATGGCTGCGTTCATCACATTCATGCCCAGCAGACCGGGGATGAGAAAATCAATGTAGCGCGCGCCCGGCTCGCTGGAAATTTTCGCCGAAGTGGACAGGGGATCGCGCCGCCCCGCCGCCGTCTGCAGCGCGTCGTCAATCTGATCGAGCGCCAGCACGCTTTCCGGGCGTGCCGGGTCATAGCGGTATTGGAAACTGCCGTCCGCCTTAGGCTCGATCACCAGCGCGTACTTGCCCAGGCGGAAACCCTTCAGCGCCTGCGCGTCACTCAGTACATCGGCGTGAATGGCGGCATGTTGCGGCGAAGCCTGCAGCAGGCTGAGCGCGCGCTGCGCCCCGGGGCCGGACACGATGGCCACCGGAGCCACGTCAGCCGGCTTGTTGCGGAAGGCGATCCCCAGGCCCAGTGCCAGCAGCAAAGGAAAAACAAACACCCAGAAGATCACCTCCGGCTCGCGGCGCAGCTCGCGCATGCGGGCCATCAGCAGGTGCCCGTACCCGGCCCAGCGTCCATTTCGCCGGGAACGGCCAGACGGTACCGGCGCTCCTGACAACGGGCGCCATTCCCCCTGGGTTTCAGGGCTGGTTGTCTTTACCGTTCCCATCTGCTTCTCTTTCCATCAACCAAGTATGGGGGAGATGCGACCGAACCCGCTGACTCCCGACTACTGACTCCCGGTTTTTCAATCTTCCCTCAAGTGCCTGCCTGTCAAATGCACGAACACGTCTTCCAGGCTAGCCTGACGGGTCGTGAGGTGGACCAGCTGCGAGCCCTGGCTCTCCACCGCCGCCAGCAGTGCCGGTATGGTCCGATGGGGCTCGCGCACATTGAGCAGCAGCATGCCATCGTCTTCATGCACTGAATCCACGCCCGGCAGCGCTCGCCACAACTCCTTCTGCGGCGCACCATCGTTGCCGCTGGTGGCGAATTCGACCACATGGTGACCGCCCAGACGGGCGATCAGTTGCGCCGGCGTGCCCAAAGCGATGATTTGGCCGTGGTCCACAATGGCGATGCGGTCGCACAACCGCTCCGCTTCATCCATGTAGTGGGTGGTGAGCAGCACCGTGCCTCCGCGCCGCTGGAACGCGCGCACGATCTCCCATAGCTGCCGCCGGCTCTGCGGGTCAAGCCCGGTGGTGGGTTCGTCCAGGAAAAGAATCTGCGGATTCCCCACCAGCGCCGTGGCCACCGCCAGACGCTGCTTCTGTCCGCCGGACAGCTTCCCCACCCAGCTCTCTGCCTTCTCCGTCAGCTCCAGTTCCTGCATGACATCTCCGGCAGGACGGGGCTGGCGGTAGAAGCTGGCGAACAGCTCCAGCGTCTCCCGCACGCTCAGCTTTTCCGAGAATCGCGTCTCCTGCAGCGAAATGCCCAGCAACTCGCGCAACTCCCGCTGGTGGGCCTGCCAGGTGCGGCCCAGGATGTTGACTTGGCCTGCCGTGGGCGCCAGCAGGCCCTCCAGAATCTCAATAGTGGTGGTTTTGCCCGCCCCATTGGGGCCCAGAAGCCCAAAGCACTCCCCGGTTTGTATTTCCAAATCCAGGCCGCGCACGGCTTCCACTTTGCCCTC
Source organism: Terriglobales bacterium (assembly GCA_036375915.1). Taxonomy (GTDB): domain Bacteria; phylum Acidobacteriota; class Terriglobia; order Terriglobales; family Acidobacteriaceae; genus JAICWP01. Next base: position 9,023 of record DASVBI010000032.1, read on the forward strand.
GTAGGTCTTGCGCAGACCCCGGCACTCGATGGCGGCTGGCATCATGGAATCAGACCCCAATCACTCCGCCCCTGAAGAAGACGGCTTGCCAAGCAAGCGCTGCCGACTGCAACATGGTGAGCATGGCCGGCGTCCTGCCTAATGGAACTCTTGCCTGCGTCAGCCGGCTGCGCGCCCAGCTCAGCGAATGCAGCCAGAAATACGCCCAGGCCCGCCGCCTGGCTCATCAACTCACCTACGGCGGGGTGCCTGCCGTAGTTTTCGAGGCATCGGGGGACGGCCAGCACGGCAATTTTCTTCCCGCCAGCTATCGCGCCATTCTGAAAAATCCGGAATGGAGCCGCCGTCTGGCCAAACCGCATTCCCAGAGCAAATGCCTGCCCCGCACCGGCCGCCGCTGGTGCGAACTGGATTCCTGCAACAGCTCCGACGCCCTGCTCATGAACGTTTTCTGCTATCCCGGCGTCGCCTCCGAACGTCAGGTGCTTCATCTGCTGGGAGCGGAAACCGATGGCCCGCCCCAATTCGGCTACAAGGCCCGGGTTCCTCTGCTCCAGGGCAAGTTCGACCGCACGGAAGTGGACATGCGCCTGGGAAATTTGCTGGTCGAGGCCAAGCTCACGGAGGGTGATTTCCAAACTAAAAGTAAGGCCGCCCTCGCCGGCTACCGGGATTTCAGCGGTGTCTTCCGCCGCCGGCAATTACCGCAGCATTTGAACTATTACTTTAGCTATCAGCTGATTCGCAATGTACTGGCAGCCAATGCCACTGGCTTCTCTTTTTGTGTTTTGAGCGATGCCCGCCGGCCCGATCTGCTTGAGGCCTGGTTCCAGGTGATGCAGGCCGTCCGCCCCACCGAACTCCGAGTCCGCTGCAAAGTACTTACCTGGCAGGAACTGGCGATCGTGCTTCCTCAAAAACTTCAACGCTTTCTTCAAGAAAAATATGCCATCTTCGCGACCAGCTGACTCCCAGGGCAAAACCGCAGGCCGGCGGCAATGGATTGTCGGTGTTATCTCCGACACTCACGGCCTGCTGCGCCCGGAGGCAATCGCCGCCCTGCAAGGCTCTGACTACATAATCCATGCGGGTGATGTTGGCGGTCCTGACATTCTGGCGCATCTGGCTGAGGTCTCCCCGGTCACCGCGGTGCGCGGCAACGTGGATCGGGAGAAGTGGGCG
>DASVBI010000029.1:0-12008 GCA_036375915.1 Terriglobales bacterium
CTTCGTCGTGCTGGTGGGGGTGCTGATCCTGGCCGGGGCGGAAAACACCTCTATCGTCGGGGCCAATGGCGTGCTGAACCGCGTGGCCGAAGACGGGGTGCTGACCGACTGGTTCCAGAAGCCGCAAAAGCGTTATGGCACCAGCTACCGCATCATTGACCTGGTCGTGCTGATGCAACTGGCCACCATCGTGGCCAGCCGCGGCAACGTTTACCTGCTGGCCGCACTGTACGCCTTCGGCGTCATCTGGAGTTTCGCCATGAAAGGCCTGGCAGTGCTGGTTCTGCGCTACACCGAACCGGAAAACCGTCAATGGAAGGTGCCCGGCAATCTCCACCTGTTCGGCAGAGAGATCCCGGTAGGGCTCACGATCATCACGGTGGTTTTATTCATGACCGCCATCGTCAACCTGTTTACTAAACAGGAAGCCACTATCGCGGGCGTGATCTTCACGGTGGTTTTCTTTGCCATTTTCACCGCCTCGGAACACCACGTTGCCAGGCAGCGCCGGGGCAAGCCGGAAATGCTGGACCAGTTCCGCGTCTACGGCAACCAGGAACTGGGCAGCGGCGCGCTGGGCGTGCGTCCGGGCAACACCCTGGTGACGGTGCGCGACCCTCGCAATCTTTACTACCTGCGCCAAACCCTGTCTCGAACCGATACCGGCAAGCAGGACGTGGTAGTGATGACGGCGCGCCTGTACCACCGCGAACACAGCTTCAGTGGCAGCACGGAGATGGATGCCGACGACGTTTTCGACCATTACGAAAAGGAATTGTTCACCGCGGTGGTCGCCGCGGCAGAGAAGGAAGGCAAGCCGGTTTCGCTGCTGGTGGTGCCCGCCACCGACGTCTTCGAGGCCATCGTGGTCACCGCCCAGCGGCTGGATTCCACGCGCATCGTCTGCGGAGCCTCCAACAAGCTAACCGCCGACGAACAGGGCAAGCTCACCGGTGACGCCTGGGAGCGTCTGCCCGAGCCTCGTCCTCGCCTGGAATTGGAAGTTGCTTTTCCCGATGGCCGCTCGCGGATTTATCCCTTGGGGCCGCACACCCCGCGCCTGCGCCAGCAGGACCTGGAGCTTCTGCACCGCATCTGGCTGGAGGTGACCTCCGACCCCGAATACAGCGGACTGCACCATTACCACATTGTCTACCTGGCGCTGCAGGAATTGGAGCGCGAACTAAAGGGCGAGCAGCGTCCCGAACTCCTGGCCGAACTGCGCGGGCAATTGCTAAGCGAGATGGAGCCGCCGTCCACCACTCAGATTCCTCCCCAGCCCGGCGACGGCAAGCGCTGAGCCTAGCTCCTTCCGTGGTGTGTCCCAAAAGGGGAACCAGGGCGCTCGCTCAGAGCTGATTTTTTGCATTACAGAACTTGCCGCTGCCCTATGCTGAAACCAGAGTCGGTTCCGCCCCCCCACGCGGTAAGGAGGCCCTATGTCACGGGTCACCGGCCTTCCCAGAATCGGGCTCCTGGTTGTTCTTGTGCTTGGGCTCACGTTGTTATTTTTTGTGCCCCCGGCGCTCTCGCAGGCCTATCCCGCGATGGAAACCTTTCTGGGTTTTTCGCTGAACAACAACGAATACGGCACACAGCGCAATAACTCGCCTGGTGTACATCTCAGCCTGAGCATCAATCCCCGGCGCAGCTTGCGCGTGCTGGGCGACTTCGCCGTGCAATACCACGATTCCAGCATCTTGTGGTGGAACAACCGAACAGCGCGGGTGGAGGATTTTCAACTGCTGTTTGGCCCCGAACTGGCGTTGCGGCGGCATGAAAAGCTAACCCCGTTCGTACACGCCCTGCTAGGCGCAGCCAGCCGCAATTATGCCGTGCCCACCGGGATCTGGGAATACGATCCCTTTACCGGCGGCTACAATCCGAAAGATTACAGCATCACCCGCGACTGGGGATTCGCCGCCGGCGCGGGAGGTGGCCTGGACGTGAACCTGGGCGGCATGCTGGCACTGCGCGTGGCGCAGTTCGACTACCTCCCCACCCACCTCAGCCACGAAGACCCTGTCTATATGCCGCCGCAGGGAGGTTTTCCCATCACTCAGGGTTGGCAGCATAACTACCGGGTAGCGGCGGGGATAGTCCTCAAGCTGGGGGAGCGCGGACTGCCGCGATAACCACCCCGGCCCCTGCGGCCATGAAGGAGGCTGCTATGTTAAGCATCGGTTCCAAAGCACTGATGGTGTGCGTTGTCCTGGCGGGCGCTAGCGCTCTCGCTCAGACCCTGCCCGCCCCTGCCCCCGTGGCGCCGCAGACGCCGGCCCAGATCCTGCGCACCTTCCGGACCATTTACATCCAGACCAACACCTGGCTGAGCAAGCCGGAAATGTTGGGCGGGGAACTGCAGAAGAGGCGCGAGTTCGACGAGTGGGGCCTGGCCCTTCTCAACGACAACAGCGCCGACGTGGTCATCAGCATGGATCACCAGCCGGGATGGTTCTACTACACCTACCGCATGGTGCACCAGGCCAGTGGCACGGTATTGGCCACCGGCACGGTCACAGCCTGGGACGGGAAAACGGCGTGCGGAAAAATCGCCGGCGAGATCATCAAACGCATCAAGCGGGCCCGCTCCAGCGAAGCCGGAAGATCCTGACCTGCCCTTCTGTTCGAGCTCCGAGCTGGAGATGGACTAGGGGGGTAGACAGAGCTCTCCGAACCACTCAATGGGCGAACACGCTTGCCCCGACCAGGTCGGGATGGCGCGCCGAGCGCCGTTTCCTGGCGAGAGCCAGGTTGCTAGCTACTGCCTGGCCACCCTCGTAGTTGAGTTCGCGCGAGGTCAGGGTATGCTCGCCAAAAATGCGCACATCAGCCACCGCCTTGGTGCCGGTCTGCAGCCACATGCCTCCCACGTCGGCAAAGCTGAGCGTCAGGTGCACCCGCTTCAGCCACCAGGAAGGGTTCTTGGCCAGGTCGCCGTCAATGAGTCGGGGAAGATAGGTTTCCGCATCAATCCAGCCTCGGCCCTCGACCAGGTCTTCGCGCTTGTGCTTGGGTTGCATCTGCAGCAGATAACAGGGATGGCCATCAACCGCAGCCATTCCCAGGAGCGCAAAACTATAGTTTTCCCGGTTCAGCACACTCGCGCCGTGGTCCTGGGCGGTGGTTTGAACCTCGTGCTCCAGGATCTTGCGCACGATCTTCTCCCCCCGGGAGGCACCGTTTACCTTGTCAATGGTAAAAGTTTTCCGGTTAGGAGGCACAAAGCTCACGCGAGCCACAACATCGGACTTGGCTTGGCGATCGTTTCCGCTGAATAGCTTGTAATCTCGCACCAGGGTATAGGACTGGTAATGCTGCCGGTTTTCCAGTTGCGCCTTCTCCAGGTTGGCAACAATTCCCTGCAAATCAGTAACTTGCCGCTTCGCCGGAACGGTGGCAGGAAGTTGCTGCCGGTGCGGAGCAGGGGCCTGCCCCCAAGCCGGGATAACGGCTATTGCCGACATCAGGAACGCGGTTACCACTTCACGATGCACGAATCACCACCTGGACCAACGTATTCGACCGTGCCTTTCATTAGAAGCAAGTTGAGGGCCAGCGGAGGGCTGGGTGGAGAAGGCCAGAGCGGAATTTGTAAGTAGCTGAAAGCAGGGCGTCCCGAAGGCAATTTGGGGTGGGGCCGCAATACCCGCCTGGGTGCCGCTTGGGGAGCAGAGACTCAGCACGGTGGCTCCTGCCGGGTAGCTGCTGCGGCTTCCACCGGCGGGGGCGGTTGCGCCCGCCAGCTCCCGCCTGCCACCTCCCGGTATCCCTGCAGAATACGCCGCGCGCTGGACTCCCAGGAAAAGCGGGCCGCCTGCTCGTAGCCGCGCTGCTTCATTTTGTCTCGCAGAGGCTGGTCGAGCAGCACGCGGTGCAAGGCGCGCATGATCTCAAAAAGGTTTTCGGGATTAACCAGTACGGCGGCGTTGCCTACCACTTCCGGCAGCGAAGTGGTGTTTGAGGTTACTACCGGCGTGCCGTGCGCCATGGCTTCCAGGGGAGGCAGGCCGAAGCCTTCGTAGAGTGAGGGAAAAACGAAAATCTTGGCTGTGTCGTAAAAGATGCGCAGCACTTCGATGGGCACGAAGCCCAGAAAGCGGACGTCATTCTGCACCGCGCTGCGCACCACGGTACGGCGCAGTTCGGGCTGGCGTGAAAGCTCGTCGCCGATGATGATCAGCTTCAGGTCGGGAAACTTGCCTTCCTTGTCCAGTTCGGTTTTGAGCGCGGAAAAAGCCTCGATGATTCGGCCCACATTTTTGTGCGGGCTGATGCGGCCGGCGTAAAGCAGGAAGGGATAGTTGACCTGGTAGCGCTCGGCGATGAACTGGCGATCCGCGTCAGTGGCGTGGCCCAGGCGGAAGCGCTCGTCAATGGCGTTGTAAATGACTTCAATTTTTTCCGGCGGGATACGAAAGAGCGCTTCCACGTCTTTCTTAGTGAAATTGGAGACGGCGAAGATGCGGGCGGCGCGCTGCAGCACGCGCCGGGTCAGGTGAAAGTGGGCGGCGCGGCGGATGCCGGAGTGGTCGCGCAGCCGCGACATGTGCTCCAGCACATCGTGCACGGTGATGACGCAGGGGCAAGGAAGCGACTGCGGCAACCATGAGAGGTGGGGAATATGCACCAATTGGCAGCGTTCGTGGCGCAGAATGCTGCGGAAACCAAGGAAGCCGGCCAGCGAGGCCTCCGGAGCGGTGAGAGCCACGCCTTCAAAGTTCGGGGGCAGCGGGTCAATATCGCGGAATTTCTCGCGCGGGCCAATCAGGATGTAGGTGTTCTCCTGATCCAGGCGCCCCAGGGCGCGCAGCACGTTGCGGATGTAGGTGCCCACGCCAAAATCGCCAATGCGCCGGATATCTATGGCGATCTTCACGGGGGCAAGTATAGACCTAAAACCCCGGCCGCAGGCGGGGAGTAGGGTTCAGAGGTCTGGCTTCGAAGTTTCAAGGTTTCAAAGTTTCGCAGGCTTCAAGGTTGGAGAGTTTCAAGTTTCGGGGGGTGGCCACCCGCCGTTCCACAGGAAGGCGTCATGCTGAGGCCCTTCAGGGCCGAAGCGTCTCGCGTGCAGCACGCAAACTTGTGGCGCGGGCGCCCTCGCCCGCGTCTTGAGAACCGCCTACGCCCGCACTTCGGCGTGGGCGCGGGCGCGGCGCTCGGCGTAGAGCGGGAAGGCCTCGGCCAGTTCAAAGACCTCTTTGCGGATGCGTTTCAGAGCCTCGGGCTCGGCGCGGTGATAGAGCGCTTCCGCGATCCAGCGGCCCACCTGGCGCATTTCTTTTTCCTTCATGCCGCGGGTGGTCAGGGCCGGAGTGCCGATGCGAACGCCACTGGGCTTGAGCGGCGGGTTGGTGTCGAAGGGAATGGCGTTCTTGTTCACCGTGATGCCGGCCTCGCCCAGCGCCTTTTCGGCTTCGCTGCCCAGCATGCCCTTGGCGAACACGTCCACCAGCATGAGGTGAGTATCGGTGCCGCCGGAAATCAGGCGGAAGCCCTCGTTGCGCAGCGCCTCGGCAAGGGTCTTGGCGTTGGCGACGATCTGGCGGGCGTAGTCTTTGAAATCAGGCTGCAAGGCCTCGCGGAAGCACACCGCCTTTGCAGCCACAATGTGCACCAGGGGTCCACCCTGGTCGCCGGGGAACACCGTCTTATCAATGGCGGAGGCATACTCCTGCTTGCACAGGATCATGCCGGCACGGGGGCCGCGCAGGGTTTTGTGGGTGGTGGTGGTGACGATCTGGGCGTGGGGCACGGGCGAAGGATGCACGCCCCCGGCGACCAGCCCGGCAAAGTGCGCCATATCCACCAGGTAGAGGGCGCCGACTCTATCGGCGATCTGCCGCATGCGGGCGAAGTCAATGATGCGCGGATAAGCGCTACCGCCGCCGATAATCAGCTTGGGGCGCTCGCCCTCGGCCAGCTTTTCCAGTTCGTCGTAATCAATGGTTTCGGTTTCGCGAGTCACGCCATAAGGAACGATCTTGTAAGTCTTGCCGGAAAAATTCAGATGATGACCGTGGGTGAGGTGGCCGCCATGGGCCAGGTTGAGGCCCAAAATGGTGTCGCCTGGTTGCAGCACCGCGCTGTAAGCTTCCATGTTGGCGGAGGAGCCGGAGTGCGGCTGGACGTTGGCATGCTCCGCGCCAAAAAGCTGCTTGGCGCGCTCGCGGGCCAGGTTCTCCACCACGTCCACGAACTCGCAGCCGCCGTAATAGCGCTTCCCTGGATAGCCCTCGGCATACTTGTTGGTGAACACCGAGCCCATGGCTTCGAGCACGGCTTCGCTGACGAAGTTTTCCGAGGCGATCAGCTCCAGCCCATCATGCTGGCGGCGAACTTCGTTATCAATGGCGGCGGCTACTTCCGGGTCAACTTCGTAGAGGGGGCGGGTCATGGAGTGGTTCATAAGATGGCTTTCGGGTTGTCGCTTCCAGCTGCAAGCTACGAGTTTCTAGCTAGTGGCTCTCGGCTCTTCGGGCTGTCGGCTGTCAGCTAAACCAATCGTCAATCATCAATGGTAAATCGTCAATCAGACCAATCGTAAATCGTCAATTGGCGCTATCTCTGTGAATCCGTGGCCAAAGAATTTCTTGGCTCGATACTCATAATTTTATCCACCCGGCGCTGGTGGCGGCCGCCTTCGAAGCGCGTTTCCAGGAACTTGCGCACCAGCTTTTGGGCGGTGGCGGCATCGGTAACGCGGGCACCCAGGCAGAGCACGTTGGCATCGTTGTGGGCGCGGGCCATCTCGGCTTCAAATTCCGTGTCCACCTTAGCGGCACGGATCCCCGCGACCTTGTTGGCGCTCATGGACATCCCGATGCCGGTTCCGCACACCAGAATACCGAAGTCGGCCTGCTGCCGGGCAACTTCCTCGCCCACCAGACGGGCAAAGTCGGGATAGTCCACCGACTCGGCGGAATGCGTGCCGCGGTCATCCACCTGGATGTCCTGGGAGGAGAGCAGACGCTTAACCGTCTCCTTGAGTTCGAAGCCGGCGTGGTCAGAAGCGAGGGCAATCTTCATGACCCGCCATTCTACCCCGTGGGCGGGAAACCCTTTATCGGAAGGCGCAAAGGAACTGCCATTAAGGCCCACAAGCAACGATGGCCACATTACCTCGGTACTATTGACCGGTTACGCCCGCCTCGGTAGCTTGCCCCCAAAGCTTGGAGGCGTGTATGGCAGTCGGTCTGTTTGTGATCCTGGTAATTGCGGGAATCATCCACATCTTCCTGGGACATTTTGGGGACGGGGGCCTTTTGCTGGGGCTTAGCGCCGCCCTGGGAGGAGTGTTGTACCTGCTCGCCAAAGAGCAGGAGAAAGCGCTGGCATTTCTTCACTGGGTGCAGGCCAACCGCCAGATGATCCAGCAAGGCTGGTCCTACTACGAGAGCAAGAAAATCACGCCCCGGACGGTAGTCACCCAATACCAGGCTTGCATTTCGTTTTTGGTTGCTACCACGCGTTTTCGCTCTCCGCGGCTGGTGGTGGGAAGCGATAAGAGCCAGGGTACGGCTGTTATTTACACTCTGACTTCGCTTTTGTTCGGATGGTGGGGCTTCCCCTGGGGGTTCATCTACACTCCACAAGCGATTTACCGGAATCTGTGCGGAGGCTATCGCCAGACCATTGCCGAATTGCTGCCGACGGTGGATGCCGAGGTTGAACGCCTGGAAAAGAAGATGCGCCGGAGTTCTCAAGCCGCAGGGCAGGCGGCGCTTTCCACCTCCGTGAAGTGAGCCGTTTATGGATGCAATCGCGGCCTTAGTTATGTTGTCGCTGTTCGGGTCAGCCACGTGGTTTCTGGGCGGACTCCTGTTCGACCATCGTAAGCGGGTGCACCATTTCATTTGCCGCTTGCACCGTTCTCCTTACCCACCAAATCCTGAAGACTGGGTTATCACGAACCGTATACGGACGGTTCAGTTTTTGATAATCCTGCTTCTTTTCTCATCTCTAGTCGGTGTTGTCGGGAGCCTGGCCGGCCTGGCACTGGCGATCATGCGGTAGATGGCCCGGCTTCCAATCGAACCGCCACCCGTCGGCGCCCTTCTCTCCGAACACAACGAATCAACCACATAAGCGGCGTGCCAGCCCGTGCGGGTATGAGAGAATGCGCTTTCATCCCTTATGACCAGGCCGCCCAGCGAGACCGACCGGCTGCGCAAAATCGTCGAAGCTTTTCCCCAGGTCACGGTGACCGTGCTGGGCGATATGGTGGCCGACGAGTTTGTGTATGGTGAGATTTCCCGCGTCTCGCGCGAGGCTCCGGTGCTCATCCTCAAGCACCGCGAGCGCGAGGTGGTGCCGGGAGGCGGCGCCAACGCGGTTTACAACCTGGCCGACCTGGGCGTGAACGTGCTTCCCGTGGGCGTGGTGGGCGAAGATGAAACCGGCAAGCTGCTGCTTAAGCGCTTCCGCCAGAAGCGGATTCCAACCAGCGCCCTGATCCGGGAGAAGGGCTACGCCACGGTCACCAAGACGCGCATTCTGGCGGGCATGACCCATTCCGCGCGGCAGCAGGTGGTGCGGGTGGACCGCGAGCCGGAGAGCGAGCCCAGCCAACACGTGGTGCGCGAACTTATCCTGGCAGCCAGGCAGTACGCCCACGCCTCCGACGCCCTGCTGGTTTCCGACTACGGCTATGGGGCGGCCACGCCGGAGATTCTCGATTCCATCCGCTCCGGCGGCTGGACCGGCATTCCCATTACCCTGGATTCGCGTCACCGCATGTTCGACTATGCGGGAGTGAGCGCAGCCACGCCCAACGAGCCGGAGGTAGAGGAGCTGCTGCGGCTGGAGATTGGCAATAACTGGGCCAAGCTGCTCTCCGCCGGCGAGCAGCTCATGAAGAAGATGAAGCTGCAGTCGCTGGTCATCACTCGCGGCCGCGACGGCATGGTGGCATTCGCGCGCAAGCAGACGCCGGTGGATATCCCCATTTACGGCAGCGACCAGGTGACCGATGTGACCGGAGCGGGCGATACGGTGATTGCCACTTACACGGCGGCGCTGGCCGCCGGCGCCGACCCCCAGGCGGCGGCGCAACTGGCCAACTACGCCGGCGGCATCGTGGTCATGAAGCGGGGAACGGCCACGGTGACGCGCCAGGAATTGCTGGACGCGCTGCAGCACGCTCCGCCCGCTTTCCGGCAACATTGAGCGCGAGTTTCCGATAACATTGAACGTGCTTTCCAAAAAGATTTTGGACCGAGAGGCGCTGCAGCGTCGGGTGGCGCAGTGGCGGAGAGAGGGCCAGACCGTCGTCCTGGCCAACGGCTGCTTTGACCTGCTGCACGTGGGCCACATTCGCTATTTGAGGGCGGCCAAGGCGCTGGGTGGCCGGCTGGTGGTGGCTCTGAACTCGGATGCCAGCGCCCGCCGCCTCAAAGGCCCGGGCCGCCCGCTTATGCCGGAGCAGGAGCGCGCGGAAATCATCGCTGCCTTACGGGATGTGGATGCGGTAGTGATCTTTTCCGAGCCGGATGTTCGGGCGCTGGTACGCGAAATTCACCCTGAGGTTCAGGCCAAGGGCACCGATTACACCGCCGAAAGCGTGCCCGAGCGCGACGTGGTTGTGGAGTGCGGCGGCCGGGTGGAAATCGTCGGCGATCCCAAAAACCATTCCAGCAGCGAGATGCTGCGCGCCATGAAAAAGTGAAATGCAGCTGGCCACCATTGCGGAAGCGGAACAGGCTGGGTTAATGCGCCGGCACCAGGCGGAAGTGCAGGAGTTGGCGCAAGGCCCCGAGCGCCTGTTGATTGTCCGCCTGGGGTCCATGGGCGATGTTATCCACGCCTTGCCCGCGGCCTCCCTGCTGCGCCGCGCCTTCCCCTCCGCCACCCTGGGCTGGATGATTGAAGAGCGCTGGGCGGAGCTGCTGTGCGCCCCCGCTACCCCCCGTGTGGGACCGCGCTGCGCCGGGCGGCCCTTGCTGGACGCGGTCCATGTGGTGAACACCCTGGGGTGGCGCTCGGCTCTCTTTTCCGGCGAAACCTGGCGAGAAGCGGCGGGCGCGTGGCGGCGAGTGCGTGCGGCCAAGTACGAGCTTGCCATAGACTTCCAGGGGGCGGTGCGCACGGCCCTGATGGCGCGCTCGACGGGGGCGGAAGCGGTCGTCGGTTTTGCCAGCCCGCGCGAGCATGCCGCCAGCCTCTTCTACACGCATACCGTGGAGGCCGAGAGCAGGCATGTTGTCGAGCAGAACGCGGCGCTGGCGGCCGCTATTGCCGCGGTGCCGGCGGAATTTCCCTCGGCTGAGTTTCCTCTCCATCCGGCGGCGGAAGATTCCTGCGAACGGCGGCTGCGCCTGCACGCGGTGCGGCAATTCGCGATCCTCAACCCGGGGGCGGGGTGGGAGGGGAAGCAGTGGCCGCCGGAACGCTACGGCGAAGTGGCCAAAGGTCTGGCAAGCATGGGACTGCGCTGCCTGGTGAATTTCGGTCCAGGAGAGGAGCCGCTGGCGCGGGCGGCCGCCGCCGCCAGCGCGGGTGCGGCAGAGGCAGTGCCCAGTTCGTTAAGCGAACTGATCGCATTTACCCGGCGGGCGCAGCTTTTCATCGGTGGCGATACCGGTCCCATGCACCTGGCCGCGGCTCTGGGCATCCCCGTGGTTGCGTTGTTTGGACCCACCAGTCCAGGGCGCAATGGACCCTACGGCACGCGCAGCGTGGTGTTGCGCCGCGCTTTGAGTTCAAACACAGAAAGCGCCGAGCGTGCCGCTGCGCGCTCCAGCCGCAAACGTCCGGACCCGGGCCTGCTCGCCATCACCCCGCAAGAGGCGCTGGCGGCCGCCCGGCACTTGCTGGAGAGCGGGCTTGCGTAGTTGGGGAAACATCGCACGCCGCATTCGCGTGCCCCTGGGATTCGCGTTCGCTATTTTTTATTTGTGGCTGGCGCGGCCTACCTGGGAATCTCTGGTGCTCGGCGCGGCCATCTGCGTGCCCGGACTGGCGCTGCGCGCCTTAGCTTCCGGACACGTCCAAAAGAACACCTGCCTTACGACTACCGGTCCCTACGCCTACACCCGCAACCCCCTGTATCTTGGCTCCCTGGTGCTGGCGGGAGGGTTCGCGGTGGCGGCGCGCAGCCTGTGGATTGCGCTGGCCATCGTGGCGCTCTTCCTGGTTGTTTACCTGCCGGTGGTACGGGCGGAGGAGGAATTTCTGCGGCTGCGCTTTCCCGAGTTTGCCGAGTATGCGCAGCGGGTGCCACGCTTCCTGCCGCGCTGGAGGCCGTCTAAGGCCGGCGTGGGCAGGTTTTCCAGCCAGCTATACTGGAAGCACCGCGAGTACAACGCCCTGGCCGGCGCCGGCGCCATGATGGCGGCGCTGGCAATCAAGATGGTGTGGTTCCGCTAGAGATGCGTTGCCCTATCCCATTCCCGCGAAGCAGCGCCCTGGCCGCGGTGGCCCTGGTACTTGGGACTGTGGCCGGAGCTCTTGGCGGGCCGCCGCGCAATGAGGCAAGCCCGGCCACCGACCTCAAAGGTGCGCTGCAAACTTCGCCCGCGGCGCGCATCTTGCCGCCTTCTGCTCGTTACCGCTTTCCCGCTCACCAGACCTATTTCTACAATGCCGACTGGCACCTGGTGAACGCCGGCACCGCCAGGGTGACCATGGAATCCTCTACCGACGGACAGCACGCCGTGGTCACCGCCGATACCTCCGGCTTTGTCAACCTGCTGTTCGCCGTGCACGACCAATTCCGCACCACCATCAATCCCCGCACCTTCTGCTCGCTGGCTGTCTCCAAGCAAACCCAGGAGGGCTCCCGCCGGCGCCAGACCGAGGTTCACTTCGACTACGCCCACGGCAAGAGCCTGCTGCAGGAAAAGGATCTGAAGACGGGAGCGGTCAAGCACCTTGAGCACCTCATTCCTCCCTGCGTAACAGACGTGATGTCGAGCTTTTATTACGTAAGCTCGTTGCCGCTCTCCCCTGGGCAAAGCTTCGTCTTCCCGCTCAACGACGGCGGGCCCACCGGCGAAATCACGGCCACA
>DASVBI010000348.1:0-9658 GCA_036375915.1 Terriglobales bacterium
GATTCTGCTGCGCCTCATCGGCAGCCTTCTGCGCCAGAGCAATCTTGTCCTGGGCCACGCTGGCATCCTGGTAATCGGTGTAAACCTCCTGGTCCACCTGCTGCAGGTAAGAACGCAGGTTGCTCTGGCTGGCTGCCAGCCGGAACTGTGCCTCCTGCAGGATGGAATGGTAGAGGCCGCCAGAAAACAGGTTCTGCAGCAGAGACTCCCCGATGCCGAAGTTGTAGATCAGCGGAAAACGCAGGTTGCGGTAATCGTAGAAGGTGGAGAAGGCGATATTCGGGCGGGTATTGCCGCGTGCCGCCACCACGTCCGCCTGGGCCGCGCTCACCTGCTGTTGCAGGACGCGCACGTCGGGCCGATTCTTTTCCGCCTGCGCCAGCAGGTCAGATAGCAATCCCCTCGGTGTTTCCTCCCCCAGGGCGTTCACGATGGGGGGAGCGCCCTGAACCGGCAGCCCCATAGAAATAGCCAGGGCGGCGCGCGCCACTTTCAGGTCCGATTGCGCCTGCGTCAATTCCAGCTGGGAATTGGCCAGTTCCACTTCCTGCCGGGTGACGTCAATTTTGGGTGAGCGTCCCACCTGAAAAAACGCCTGGATCTGCTCCAGGTGGCGCGTCTGGTCCTGTACCGCGTTCTGCCGCACCCCTACCAGTTCCTGGGCCGCCAGCACGCCGAAATAGCTGCTGCGGACGTTGAGCAGAATCTGCTGCCGAACTCGGTCGCGGTTCTGCTCGGAGGCGGACAGTTCGGCCTGGCCGCGCTGCACTGAGCCGCGGGTGCGCCCGAAGTCGTATATGGTCTGCGACAGGTTCAGGCCGGCAAAGTAGTAGGGACTGGTAGTGGCGCTCTCGCCCTGATAGAACTGCGCAAACTGGTGCGGCGAGGTGCCCGGTTGAGGCGCGTAATTGTACGTTTGCTGGTTGTGGGAGATGCCAAAATCCAGCCGCGGCAGGTAGGCGGAGTGCCGCTCCCGCAAGCGCGCTTGCGAAGCCTGCAGCAGGTCCTGCGCCGTTGCCAGGTCAGGGTGGTTCTGCTCGGCGATGCGGTAGCACTCTTCCAGCGTGAGTGGCTGGTTAGGCTGTGGAGCGGCCAACGCCGCCACGGCGGAAAGCAGAGCGAAACACGCAACTGCTCTCATGCAGCGGCTGATTTGGAAACTTTGAAACTTGAAACTTTGAGCCCTTCGCAACCTTGAAATCCTGTAAATCCGCGGTGTCTGCACACTGGTTCGCGTCATGGCGACACCGCCGGCTGCACCACCGCGCCCTCGGCCACGCGGTCACCCAGGTTGCGGGCCACCTTCTCGCCTTCTTCCAGGCCGGAGAGCAGGCGCACCGATTCCCCCGTGTGATCCGCCACCACCACCGGCCGGAACTTTACGTGGTTGTCGGCCGTCACCACAGCCACCAGGGTCTGCCTCCCGTGCACAATCAGCGCGTCGGAGGGCACTTCCACGTATCTGGGCGTGCGCACCTGCAACCGCACTTGCACGAAGCTGCCGGGCAGGACGCGGCTGTGCGGGTTCGCCAAGTCAATTTCCACCAGCAGGGTGCGGGTTTTGGGGTCAATTTCGCCGCTGGTCCGGGTGACGCGGGCGGCAATGTTCAGGCCGGGGCGGGCGGGGTCGAGCACGGTGGCGGCATCGCCTACGCGCACGAACGCCGCATGGGCCTGGTCCACATAAACATAAATTCGCAAGCGCTCGGTTTCCGCGATGGACACCAGGGGCAGCGAACTGCTCTGCGACGCGGTGGCGTTCTGCATCAGAGCGCCGGGGTCGGCGAAGCGCGCCGTTACCGTGCCGTCAAACGGCGCGCGCAGGACCTCGTAGGCCTTCATGGTCGCCAGTTGCTCGCGGTTGGCGACCGAAACCTTGGCATCGGCTTCCGCCTGGTCGGCGTCCTGCTGGGAAATCATTTCTTTTTTGACCAGGGTAGCAGCACGGTTGGCAATCAGCCGCTTGTTCTCGGCGTCGGCCACCGCCGCCTGATATTGCCGGTCAATCTCCGGGGATTCGATGACCGCCAGCACCTGGCCCGCTCGCACCTGATCACCCTTGTCCACGCGGATGGTCTTCAGGTAGCCGCTCACCTTGGCGTAAAGCGTGATGGCCTGGAAAGGGTCTGCCTCGCCCAGCAGGGTCAGCACATCATTGCCCCCAATGCGCTGGGCCACCGCTACCTGCACCACCGGGCCGGCCGCGGCTTGGCTCACGCGCGCCTTGGCATCAGCCAGCACCCGGTTGCGTTGCCCTTCAAAGAGCACGACCACGGCAACGGCAGCTGCCAGTAGCGTAATCAGCCCCGCGATTACCAGCCAGCCGAAGCTCCATCGGTTATTGGAATCAGTGCCCATGATTATGATTCGGGTAACATCTCGCCCCGTTCTTCCGCCAGAAAGCGTTCATCCAGCAAATGCCGGGTGGGGACCTTGCGGCGCAGCAGCGAATAAATGACCGGCACCACCAACAGCGTGGTTCCGGTGGCCACCAGCAAGCCGCCGATCACCGCCCGTCCCAACGGAGCATTCTGCTCTCCCGCCTCGCCCAGGGCCAGCGCCATGGGGACCATGCCGATGATCATGGCCAGCGCGGTCATAAGCACGGGGCGCAGGCGCACTCGCCCCGCCTCCAGCGCCGCCTGCAGCGGCGAAAGCCGCCGTTCCACGCGCACGTCGTTGGCGTAGCTGACCAGCAGAATCGAATTTGAAGTGGCGATGCCCACCGCCATAATCGAGCCCATCAGCGATTCCACATTGATGGTGGTGCCGGTCAACGCCAGCATCCACAGGATACCCATCAGGGCGCCCGGCACCGCCATAATGATAATGAAGGGGTCCAGCCACGACTGGAACAGCACCACCATCAGCAGGTAGACCAGGATGATGGCCAGCACCAGTCCCAGCAGCAGGCTGCGGAAGGATTGGTTCATCACCTCGTACTGGCCGTGAATGCGGATGCGCATGCCCGCGGGCAGCGCGCCCAGGCCGGCAATTTTCTGCTGGATGGCGTGCACCACCGAGCCCAGGTCACGGCGGTCGAGGTTGGCGGTTACGTCCACCACCCGCTGTACGGTGTAGTGGTTGACTTCTTGGGCAACCGATTGCGGCTCCAGGCGCGCCACGTTGGAAAGAGTCTGGAACTGCGGCTGCGGCACTTGCGCTGAACCCGGCGCCGCTCCCGGCTGCAGAAAATTGGCCGACCCCGGCGTGCTCAAGGGCATATTCATCAGCGCCTGCGCCGAATCAATGCGCGAGGGCGGAATGCGCACTGCCACCGTGTAGTTCACGTTGTTGACCGGGTTCAGGAAGTAGGAGGGCGAAACCAGCACGCTGGAGGAAAGCGAGATCAGCATGCTGTTGGCCACGTCGCGCTCGGTTAGTCCGAGTTCCGCGGCACGCTGCCGGTCTACGCTGATGCGCAGCGCCGGATACTGCAGCGGCTGTTTGATGACCACGTCCGCCGTACCCGGCACCTGGCGGATATCATCGCGCAACTGCCGCGCTATCTGGTAGGAGCGGTTCAGGTCCGGCCCTTCCACCTCCACATCAATGGGCGCGGAAACTCCGAAGTTCAGCACCTGGCTGACGATATCCGCCGACTGAAAATAAAAACTCGAGCCCGGAAATTCGCTCGGCAGCGTGCGCCGAATGGTCTCCATGTACTCCGCCGTGGGGTGATGCTGTGGCTTGAGCGCGATCAGAATTTCCGCATCCATGTCGCCCACGTTGTCGGTAGGCACAAAAGCCAGGTTGTAAGAAGTGGGTATGCCCTGGAAATCGTTGATGGTCTCCAGTTCGTCGGCGGGAATGATTTGCCGGATACGGTCCTCCACCCGCATCAACAGGTGCTCGGTATCTTCCAGTCGAGTGCCGGTGGGAGCGCGAAAGTGCAGCTTCATCAGCCCAGCGTCTACGCTGGGGAAAAAGTCGGTGCCGATCACCACGGGAAGCGCGGCGCTGATGAGCAAGAGCAGCGCGAATAGCGCCAGCGTATAAATCCTGTGGTGCAGCACTACCCGCAGCAGGCCGACATAGGTGTCCTGCAGCTTCTGAAAGCCTTTTTCCCGCCAGCGGTTCAGGGTGGCGTAGAGGCCGGTACTCTGCCCGCCGTATTCTTCGTATTGCGGCCCCGCCACGTGATGCGCGGTGAACAACTGGCGCGAGAGCGTGGCCACCAGGGTGCGGGACAGCAGGTAGGAAGCCAGCATGGCCAGCACCACCGCCAGCGCCATGGGCGTAAACAGATATTTGGCTGCGCCCGAAAGCAGCACCACCGGGAAGAACACGATGCAGATGGCCAGCGTGGCCACGATGGCGGGCACCGCGATTTCGTTGGAGGCGTCGAGAATGGCCGGCGTCAGCGGCTTGCCCATCTCCAGATGGCGGTCAATGCTCTCCACCGCCACCGTGGCGTCGTCCACCAGCATGCCTACTGCCAGCGCCAGCCCGCCCAGGGTCATGATGTTGATGGTCTGGTTGCCCAGGTTCAGCCCAATCAGGGCGGTCAGGATGGCCAGCGGGATGGAAGTGCAAACCACGATCACGCTGCGCCAGCTCCCCAGGAACACCAGGATCATCAGCGAGACCAGAATCGAGGCCAGGATGGCCTCGCGGATCACCCCCTTGATGGCGCCCCGCACAAACAGCGACTGATCGAAATCAACCTTCAGTTCCATTCCTTCCGGCGCCACCGCCTCAATAGACGGCAAAGCCTCGCGGGTGGCGTCCACCACCGCCAGGGTGGAAGCATCGGCGTGCTTGAGAATGGCCAGGTAAGTGGCGCGCTTGCCGTTCACGTGCACGATGCTGCGCTGCATGGCGAAGCTGTCGGAAACCTGTGCCACCTCGCCCAGCAGCACCGGCGCGTGTCCCACCACTTTGACAGGAATGGATTTGAACTCCTCCACCGCTTCCGGGCTGGAGTTCATAAGCACGCTGTAGTCGGTGCTCCCGATTCGTGCCTCGCCCGCGGGCAAAATCACGTTCGAGGACTGTAGCGCGGCCACCACGTCACCCGGGGAAAGGCCTTTGGCCGCCAGCGCCTGCGGGTTGATGTCCACAATAATCTGCCGTTCCTTGCCGCCGAAAGGCGCGGGTGTGGACAGCCCGGGAATGGTAAAAAGGCGGACGCGAATAAAGTTCAGTCCGTAGTCGTAGAGCTTTTGCTCCGGAATGGTGTTGCTGGAAACCGTGAGTTGCGCCACCGGAACATTGGAGGCGTTGAACTGGATGACGTTGGGCGGCGTCATGCCCGGGGGCGTAATGCGCAGGATGGTGTTCGATACCGACGCAATCTGGGCTATGGCCGCGCCAATATCCGTGTTCGGCTCAAAATAAACCTTCAGGACTCCGATGCCCGGAATAGACTCCGATTCGATCCGCGAAATGCCATTCACCGTGGTGGAGTAGGCGCGTTCGCTGATCAGCACCACCCGCCGCTCCATATCCTCCGCCGACAGCCCGGGATAATTCCAGACCACTATCACCACCGGGATGTTGATAACAGGAAATATGTCCACCACCATCCGGGAAATGGAAAGGACCCCCAGCAGGATGACCAGCAGGGAGGCAACCGCAACCGTGTATGGGCGCCGCAGGGCGGTACGGACAAGCCACATGAGAATGATTTAAAACGAACAGGTGATGCGCAAACTAGCTATCGCTCGTCTCATAGGCCGCCGGGAAGGAGCACGGGCTGCCAGCCGTGCCGAACCGAGACATGACCCTGCTGGCTTCAGCCGCTGAGGGGGGATTCTGCCCTCGAAAAGAAATCTACGAGACCAGCCCTAGTAAACAACTATTGATGATAACTGAACCGTTCCCGATGCAAAATGCCGATGTTCGTTGGCGGCGCGAAAAAAGTTTCTCCTTTATTGCGCCACCCGCCGGCCAGTAGTAAACTTTACAAACTTTATCTCACACCAGAAGCGCCGGCCACCCGGTTCGCGCACGCCCGGTTCGCCCGCATTTTGGGATTCTCCAGCCTTGAGGTCCGGTTATGGCCGACCCCGGCGCAACCCCAAAACCGCTGCCCACGCTGCAGAGCAATTCTGCGCTTCGCCGGCCCCAGGTCTACGCCGCCTCCCCACAACCGGCCGCCCTGGCCCAAAGCCTGCAAATCCACCTGCAAGGCCTGGCGGATGAGATTCTTCTGCTGGCCGGCGGCGACGGCATTGCCATTGGGCTGGCGGAGAATGGTGAGTTGCGCTGCCGCGCCGCCAGTGGTATCGCCCCGCCCCTGGGAACGCGTATTGACGCCCGTTCCGGCCTTACCGGCGCCTGCCTGAGTACCGGCACCTTGCTGCGCTGTGACGACAGCGAACAGGACCCGCGGGTTGACCGCCAGGTTTGCCGCGCTCTTGGCATTCGCGCCATGGTCTGTGTTCCCGTCAGCGCCGGGCAGGAAGTGGTGGGCATCTTTGAGATCTTTTCCTGCCGGCCCAACGCGTTTCTGAATGTGGATTCGGCCGCGCTCCGTGGCAAGGCCCAGGAAATTGCCAACTGCTTTACCGCTGAAGAAGCCCTGGCTCGCGCCGCCATTGCCAGCGCCACTGAACTCGGCACTGCCGGTGACCTTGCTCGCTCCTGGACGCCAGCGCCGCCCACGACTCATCGTCCGGCTCGGTTCCACCTCTCCTCCAGGGCCTGGCAGGCCGTGCTCGGAGCGCTGGTGCTCACCCTGGGACTTTTCCTGCTGCTGCGCGCCATTCGGGCGACCGGGCCTGCGGCCTCCGCCTGGATTACGCCCCAACCGGCCTCCGCCGCTGCCGCCGGTCTCGAACTGCCCCCTGCGGTCACCCGCCGGCTCGACCAGCCCCAGCCCCCACAGTCACACGCGCGCATTCGCTCCGCTACCGCAGAGCACACCCTTAGCGCGCCCAAACCTGCGATTATCGTGGCTTCCGGCCATGCCCGCCCTTCTGAGGCGCCTCCGCAAGTTCCTCCCAGTCCTCTTCTGGCCGCAGCAAGCCCGGGCATCGACGCCTTGAGCAAGCTGGTGGACTCCCTTCCCGCCTCCCAACCTTCCGTGCCCCAAGGTCTGCGCGTCTCCAGCGGCGTTCCACAGCCTGTGCTGGTGCACCGCGTGGAACCGATGTATCCCGCCTTGGCCCGGCAAAGCGGAATCGAGGGCGCTGTGGTGCTGGAGGCCCTGGTAGCCAAGAATGGCCAGGTGACTGGCCTGCGCGTAATCAGCGGCAATTCCCTCTTGGCAGCCTACGCCCTGCGTGCCGTCAGCCAGTGGCGCTACCGGCCTTCCCGCCTTAACGGCGAACTCATCGAGGTTCCGGTCAAGATCACGCTCAACTTCCAACTCGGCAAGTAAGAATCACAAAGCCATACTGCTTCCGCTTCCGCAAGCGCGCCGAACCAGGTCTTCATCCCAGCAGCAGCAGTACCCCGCCGCTTCCAGCGCAGCCAGAATTTCCGGCGCGCGGCAAGGGTCAAAGATCAGGTGATCGCCCCGCTGCCGGCTGTAAACCCGCCGCCCCAATCTCCCGCAAATCAGCGGCGGCAGCCAGCGCAACATGGCCTGCTCTGGCCGTTCCGGCCAGTTTCCCTGGCCCAACCCAGGCACAGCGTTTACCTCAAAGGCATCGTCGTCCAGCGGCATGCGCTGTCCGGGCGCCATCTGCTTGTATTCTTGCCATAAGGCTTCGCGCTCCTCGCGCGCTCCGCTCGTCACGAAGGCGTGGTAATAACGATCGAACGAGGTCCAGGCGCCACATTCGGGAAAGGTGGTCAGCAGTTCCGGAAGCCGGTTCGCCGGCATCTTCAGCTTGAATTCACCCCAGGTCCTGGAAGCAAGCGCTTCGGCGATGGCGGCTAGTTCCCGGGCTTTCTCCCGAGGCACAAAAACCAGGTTGCTGCCGCCCAGGACAGCGGGAACCACGCCAAACACAAGCGTTTGCACCCCAGAGTCCTCTCCCGCTTCTAACCCCGCGGCGCGCTCTGCCTCGCCTTCGCCGGCCAATTCCACCTGGGCCAGGTTTTCACGCCGGCATTCCACCGGGTCGCCGCCGAAGGTGAACGCCGGCTCCGCGGCATCCAGACCGATGCCGCTGGCATGAATCATGGCCTCCCCGTAGCCCTGGCCGCACACATGGCTGATCAACTGTCCAGCCCTGAATTTGTAGATGTTCCACTCTCCGCTTTCGCGATTGTGCAGCACGTCCACGTGGAAGAGACCGCCTGAAATCCAGGTGTAGGTCAGCTTGCGGCAGGAGCCGGCGTGGATGAAGGTTTCAAAACGCGGCCGGTACTCGGCGACAAAGTTGCGCGAATCCGGCCAGGTAAGGCAGGGCCGGCAGCCGGAATAGGTGATCTTGCCCGGAAATCCGACCGCCTCCGGGGCCGCCGCCGCCAGGCGCAGGTCGAATGAGGTTAGCTGGCGCGGTATGTAGGCGGTGAAGTTGCCGTCCAGCGGAAACCGGCGTTGCGGAAGCATGCGGGCGCTCTCCTTGGCATCAGGAGTTCGCCAAAAATGGAAACGCCGCCTGCATCAGGCGGCGATATCGCAGGAGACTTTAGTTCGGAACTCACGTCCCGCACATCGAGTGGAGTGCACTCGTGGCACCGCGGCGTCTCCTTGCCCGGTTGCCGGGCCCGGCACTGGGCCGAGCCGCTCCTGATGCGGGAAGAAGAATAGAGCAGAAGAAAGCGAGTGTCAACCGCTCGTGGAAAAATTCCCACACGGCCCTGGTCAGGAGAATGCCGGCCGGCGCTGTTCCTAGGCCGCCCGCTCTGCTCCCGCACCTCGCAGCAGCCGTCGAATCTCGGCCACCACCCTTTCCGGTTCCTGCGGCTTGGGCAACAGCAGGTCGGCGAAAGCCGCGGCCTGCGCGGCCTCCGGATCCCCGGAGAACACCACCACCGGCAAACCGGGCCGCATCCGTTTCAAGGTCGGACCCAGTTCCATGTCGCCATCGGGCAGGTGGTAATCCATGATCACCAGGTCCACCGGTTGCTCTTGAACCAGCTGCAACCCCCTGCGGGCGGTGTTGGCGCCCAGCACGCAAAAACCGTGCTGTTCCAGAATGCGCGTCAGGGTAAGTAACATCAGGGCGTTGTCGTCCACGATCAGAATGCTCGGGGCTGGCACGAAGAACCTCTTTTCGTGCGCGTTCCTTGACCTTTTGCGGGCAGCGCGCAGCGTAGCTGGGATTAGTAAATAGGAGGCGGGGCCCGGGGCGGGGGTTGCCCGGGATACTATTGGATATCACTCGTAATCCTGGAGTGTGCCTGCCGGATCAGCTCGCCCCGCCCGGCGTGGACTGCACGCCGAAGGAGTGGCGCACATCCGCGCCCCGCACCCAGAAGATCACGTCTTCGGCGATGTTGGTGGCGTGGTCGGCCACCCGCTCCAGGTTGCGCGCGATCAGCAGCGCGTCCAGAGCCTGCCGGGTGATCGCCGGGTTCTGGTTCATGGCGCGCACCAGTGAGATGAATGCCTCGTCGCGCATACGGTCCACCACGTTATCCATCTCCAGCACCGCCTGCGCCAGTTCGGCCTTGCCTTCGATAAATGATTCCAGGGCGCGCTGCACCATGGCCGAGGCCGCCGAAGCCATTCGCGGCACATCCACCGGAAGCTCCGCCGCCGGCAGTTCCATCATGTCCATCACCCGCTCGGCAATGTTCACCGCCTGGTCCCCCA
>DASVBI010000027.1:0-5355 GCA_036375915.1 Terriglobales bacterium
GTTCGAGTCAAAAAACTTACTTAATCACCGAGATGCCGGCTGAGGTATTCGAGCAGCAGGGCGTGGCCGGTTCTTGCGGGCAAATGCGCAACGGACATCCCCGCCGCCAAAAATAAGGGCCGGCCAAGTAATTGTCTCGGCCGGCCCGCGAGTCTGCAGGGAGGTGCAGACGATGTTCCGATAGATGAATCAAATAATATATACACCATACGATATATAGGTACGTTACCAATGACACTGACCTCCCTCTTGGCTACGGCCTGGTCCCCCCCGGGCTTCAGAGGGTGTCGGATAATGTATACAGTATCTGACATAAAATGTGACTGGACGTATGACAGAAAATGTCTCTCTTGTCAGTTTGGGGCGCCCGGGCGGCGTTCTGGATTCGGGCCTGGCCCCCCGAAAATGGTCAGATTCCCAATAAATCATCGGCTTTTCATTACTTCTCAACGGTTTGGGGCTAGATGACTGCTTTGGCCGTGTAATTGCTCCTGTTCTGTCCACACCGGCTTACGGTGGACACTCACATCGGCACGACCTGGGGAGAAGAGAGAATGAAGAAGCAGAAGGGTTTTTCACTGATTGAACTTTTGATTGTGGTGGCGATTATTCTGATTATCGCCGCTATTGCGATTCCCAACCTGTTGCGCGCCCGCATTGCCGCTAACGAGTCTTCGGCGGTAAGCTCCACACGCACCATCAACACGGCCGAAGTCTCGTACACCACGGCGTATCCGACCGTGGGCTATTCGACAACGCTGGCAGCTCTTGGGCCGGGCGGCGCATCGTGCCCCGGTACAGGTCCAACTTCCACTACTGCCTGCCTGATTGACAACGTGCTGTCCGCCGGCAGGAAGAGCGGTTATACCTTTACCTACACTCCCGGTGCGGCTGCGGCTGGGATCATTACCACCTACGAAATAGACGCGGCTCCGACGACTTTCAACCAGACGGGCGTGCGCGGCTTCTGTTCCGTGGAAGATGCTGTGATTCGCTGGGTCGCCAATGGCAGCACCCTGGCCGCTGGCACTTGCGGTGCGAACAACGCCTTGCAGTAAGGATAGCTGATAGACAGTTCGTGGAAGCAGTGGGGGCAGGACGCGAGTCCTGCCCCTCAGTTTTTGTTCCAGGCGGGCTCGGGCGCCGGTTGCGATGGACCACCATATTCGGCCTGGAGTGGCAGCGTGGTATTGAGCGCAGGCGGGTTGGGGCGGTGGCGCCCGCACCGCAAAACGCCAGCCTGGAAGCGAGCGAAAGACAGCAATGGCGTATTGGTAATACCCTTATTCGCGATGAAGCCAAATCCACGCCGGGGCGGGCACAATTCCGGAAAGCAAATCGGGCGGCGGAGCCGCCCGGCACAGAAGCTTGAAATTGTTTACGAAGACGACGCCATAGTGGCGGTCAACAAGCCGGCGGGGCTGGCAGCAGTGCCCATGAAGGGTTCGGATGCGCCCTCGGCGTTCTCACTGCTGCGCGCCGAACTGAAGACCAAACGACAGCAGGCGCGGGTGGTGCATCGCATTGACCGCTTCACCTCGGGAATTCTGCTGTTTGCTAAGACGGAGGCGGACTGGGAGGCGCTGGTGCAACAGTTTCTCAGGCACACTCCGATCAGGCAATATCTGGCCGTAGTTCGGGGTCAGGTTGTGCCGGAGCAGGGCACGCTGATCCATTACCTGCGGCGCGAGGGAATGTTCCAGCGTTTGGCGCGAAAAGGCGCCAAGGACGGTACCCAGGCCGAACTTCACTATTCGGTGGAACGGCAGCTGCGCGGCGCTTCGCTGGTGCGGGTGACGCTGGTGACCGGATTGCAGAACCAGATACGAGTGCAGTTTTCCGCCATGGGACACGCGGTGGTCGGGGACAGAAAGTATCACCCGGAAGAAGCGACGGAGCGGCGAATTGCCCGCGTCGCGCTGCATGCGGCCCACCTGGGGTTCATCCATCCGCGTACCGGCGCCGGTGTTGTGCTGGAGTGCGAACCGCCCGCAGATTTTCAGGCGCTGGTTCGGGCCCTATCGCCTGCAGGCCGCCGGTAATCCCGGTTGAGCTCGTAGTTCAGGTGTTTAGCAGGACTTTCACCCCGTAGGTGCATGCAAATACCTTCCTTCGAGAGCTACAAACGATATACAGGAGGGGAACCCATTCGCAAGTGCGGTTTACAGGTCGCAGATGCAATTTGGGCGGTGGCGCCGAAGACGACGGAAGTTCGGTTTACGACATTTCGGGGGCTGCCACTTTACAGCGGCCGGCATCCAACCACCAGCATCTAATGAGTGGTAATTATCGTTGCGGGCCTGGGTGAAAGGACATGCCTGTTTTTCCCCGATTGGAAGCCTCCGCCATGCGGCGCGGTCCGCGTGCGCTTGGGAGCTATACCTTATTGCTGGTGCTTGTTCTGGTGTCCGGGCCTCTTTATTGCCAATCGCCCGATGCGCTGCCCTCGGTGCCCGCGCCGGGCACGCCCTCGATCCAAGGCGCCCAGGACCAGCAGGCCCCGCCCCCGGCTCAACAGCCGCAGGACCAGACCAAAAAGGAACAGCATAGTCCAACCGCGACCACGGGCTCGCCCGGGCACATCTTCTGGGTGGTTCCGGCCTTCAAGGTGGACTACCAGAACGGTTTCAAGCCACTGACCCCTAAGGAAAAGTTCCAGGAGTGGGCGCAAGGGGCCTACGACCCGCTGGGCCTGGGTACGGGAGCCTTCGAGGCGGCCACCCTGGAGCACTCCTCCATCGACGGCTTTTGTGGCTACGGCCCGGGTTGGGTGGGTTATGGCAAATGCTTCGGTTCTCTGGAGCTGGACGCCACTGCTTCCAGCTTTATCGGTGATTTTGCCCTGACCTCGCTCCTGCACCAGGACCCGCGCTATTTCCGGCTGGGCAGGAGATCGTTCGAGAGACGGCTGTGGTACGCGGTTTCGCGCGTGTTCGTTACCTATAACGACTCCGGGCGGACAGTTTTTTACAGTTCGGCAATAACCGGAACGGTGGCAGCGGCCGCGATTTCGAATCTTTACTACCCGCAGCAGGACGTGGGAGCCGGGCACACCATGTCGCGCATCGCGCTTGACCTGGGTAACACCGCTCTCTACAACGCGGCGGCGGAATTCTGGCCCGACATTGATCACAAGCTGCACCGCATTTTTTGAGGAGCGGCGCGCGGCAGGCGTAGATGACAGCCGGCAGGCTGGTTAACCCAAGCCGTGAGAGCTTTCCCGGCATCGGAGGTGGACCTGAAAAGGGAGCTTCTTGTAGCATTCCCGCGATGAAAAAAAGGAAGGCTCCAAAGCGCCGTCCAGCGAAGGGCAAAGGCCATCCCAAAGACATTGACGAATACCTTGCGGGCGTCCCCGAGCCCGCCCGCGGCGCTTTGCAGACCATGCGGTCAGCCATTCGCTCTGCCCTGCCGGCGGAGGCGGCCGAGACCATCAGCTACCGGATTCCTGCCTTTCGCTACGGAGGCTTGGTGGTGTGGTTCGCGGCTTTTTCCGACCACTGCAGCTTGTTTCCGACCGCCGCGATTATCCAAGCTTTTAAAAACGACCTGAAGGACTACTCCACCTCCAAGGGCACCGTTCATTTCCCTCTGGACAAGCCCCTGCCCCTCGCGCTGATTAAGAAGATGGTGAAGGCGCGCGTCGCGCAGATGGAAAAGGGCAAGCGCCGCTGAGCGAGCTGGTCAGGGGCGCGCTTTTGCCGCCGGACGGGTGAAGAACTGCTCCTTGCTCATGGCCGCGGGAACAGCCACGTCGAAAAAACCCACCATCATTTCGTTCCAGGTCTGCTCCCCCCAAACCACGGTGGCGTTGGGATCAGGATTGTGCGGGTTATTGGCGGAATTGTCATACCAGGCGATGGCCTGCAGTTTGCTGCCGGCCTTCAGAAAGCGCGGCTGCGCCAGCCGGTAGCTGAGTTGCCAGTAAAAATCCCAATTCACCTTGAGCAACGGCTCGACTTGGCCATCCGGTTGAATCAGGTTGTACTCGAAGCGCTTGCCGCGCAGGTGCATGTGGGGGAAGAAGCTGAGCAGGGTGCAATTGTTGGGCAGTGTTCCTTGAACCTCTACTTCAAAGTTGTCGGCGCGCGGCGGGATCATCAGGCCGTGGCGGTTCAGCTGCAGCGTAAGCACGCGCTCCCGGGGCGGTTGCTGGGCGAAGACCAGGCCGATGCTGGTCTGGTCGGTAACGGCGTGGCCGTTGGTGGTGTAGTGCATCTGGAAGACCAGGTCGGAGCCGGCGGGAATGAGTTTGGCCAGGCCTTCCGGCCAGCGGTCGGGGGAGCTGCCAGGGGCATACACCAGCAGCAGGTCGGCGGTGGTGAACTCCGCGCCGCGGCGGTCTTCAGGGCTGGTGAGAGAGCTGGCGGTGAAGGGAACTCCCATCGGCGCACGCTGCAGCCACTTGGAATGAGGTGTGCGAATGTAAACCACCGCATGGTGTACGTGGTCGCGGGCGCTGGGGCGCACTTCTGACATCCGCACCCACCTGTCGTGGGTGAATCCTGTAGGCACGATCTCATAGGTGTATTCCACGGCGCCACGCGCGGGAATGGCGACCGGCTGGGGCATGCGCACCACCACATCGGGCGGGGATATGTTCCAACCTTTGGTCCAGTGCGGCGGTGGAGGAGCATCGTGCGGGTTGCCGGCGGGAGCGCCGCCTTCCGCCCAGGCGGAAATAGTGGCCACCTGTTGCGGGCTGAGCGAGGGATCGTTGGCGAAGTGGCCGCAGCAGGGGTCGGCAAACCAGGGCGGCATCTTTCTGCTTGTGGCCGCCTGGCCGATGGCTTGGGCAAAGGGACGGGTCTGCTCGTAGGTAACGAACGGCATGGGAGCGATTTCACCGGGGCGATGGCAGCTTTGGCAGCGCTGCTGCAGGATGGGAACGACGTCGCGATAAAAGGTGGGCGAGGAAGGTGCATCAGGTTTGCCCGGGAAGTGAGCTGCCGCTGCAAGACCGCACAGAACCAGGAAAATTGGCAGGCGAAGCATTGCTGACATTGTGCCCCAGCGCGGGAGTTTTTGCCGAATCGAGGAGCCAGAGGCCGGAAGCAGCAACGTTTGTGATTGAAAAGCGGCTCATAACGTCATTTAATCTTGGCGGTGTCGGCCGCTGGTGTACAGCCAGGCTGAGGAGAGCGAATGTACGCACTCGCACAGGATCTCCGATTTGCATATCGGCATTTGCAGAAAGCCCCCGGCTTTACCCTGACAGTGGTTCTCACCCTGGCCCTGGGCATCGGCGCCACGACCGCCATCTTCTCGCTGGTGGAAGGCATTCTCCTGCGCCCGCTTCCATTTCGGGATCCCGACCGCCTGGTGCTGGTGGGAGATCAGCTGCAAAACGGTCTC
>DASVBI010000023.1:0-6981 GCA_036375915.1 Terriglobales bacterium
CCGGCACACGCACTCCGCGGACGCCGCGATACAGTTCCCGGGCTTCCTCAATCGTGGCCTGCTCACGGGCAAAATTCACCTCGTGCTGCAGCAGCTCGCGCACATCGCGGAATGTGTCCGTAAGCACGCGCCGCCCGAAACCGTATTCGCGGTGCCTGGCGCCGAGATATTTCGCCAATTGCGCCAGCAGCTCCATGTCCTCGGCAAAGCACACCGGAATGTAGGGTTTCAGGACCTTAAACACGCCCCGCTCGCGCCGCCCCAGCTCAGGATTCCACCAGGTGAATCGTATGACCGCGCTCACGCTGGCCTCGGAGAAAATTCCTGGCCTGACCTTCACCTGGTTTTCCTTCAGCCGCGGACTCAGTTCCCTGACAATTATCTTGTGCACCTCCTCCGCGTTCATGTCGCTGATGCCGTTTTCCAGTTCGGAAAGAGCGCGGCGCAACGCCGGCAGCAAGTGGCGGTTGCGCGCCAGCACCTGACCCAGCTTCTGCAACCCAGGCACCTTGGCGATGAGGAACAATAGACGCTTTTCAGTCGGCGTATTGGCGGGCAGCTCCCACTGCTCCACCAGCTTGGGGGCGAGGCGAGCCGCCGACAACGTCCACACGGTGAATTGCATGGCATCCTGAACCAGCACCCGCCAGCTCGCGTACTTTTCCGGAACCAGTTCCTCGATAGGCAGGTGGTCTACAATCCACTTCCCTGCCGCCTGGCGCAACATGGGGCCGGCAGGGCTGCACAGGGCCGCTTCCACCGCGCCGATCCGCTCCGCGAAGTTGGCGCCCGCGGAGTAAAGAACGGCCTTAAGTTGTTCCAGGGCTTGCGGCAATACCTGTTCGATTGGGAAGGAGTCCGGCATTATGAAAATCCCTTGCCCGCCGCGGGGACGCGGGCGTTCAGGCTTGGCCGGGGGACAGAACCCAGCTTACAGGTTCAGACTACACCCGGCTTGAGATGAAGCCACAATTCCCAAGGTGGGCCAGGGCGGTCCTGGCCCACCACGGGCATAGCTAAACCACCACGTATTTGCCGGCTTCGATCACCTTGTGGGCGATCTTCTGCCGCAAGGCAACGGTGTTATAGGGCTCGTATTTGCCCAACCGGCGCAGCACCGCCATGTAAGAGCGCAGCGTGTCGCCTTCGCTGACTGCCGCAATCACCTTGCGGGCAGCGCTTTCGACGCGCTCCATGGCACCCGCCATGTGGACCTGCGCCATGGCGATGGCATGAGCGGCGCCGGTTTCGCCGTGCTGTGCCGCCAGTTTTTGGGCCCGCAGCAAGGCTGATTCCATGGCGTAAGCCTCAATCGCCATATTGGCAATGGCGCCCATGAGCTCCTGCTGCTCCTGGATGGCCTGCATGTATTTCTGCATGGCGATGCCGGCGGCAAACAGTCCCATTTTTTTGGCGTTGGCCACGAGCCTTCGCTCGGCGGCAAAGGCGCCGTCGCCGGCATCGTCGCCAGCCCCGCCGCCCAGCACTTCGTCCGTCAGCTTTTTCATGGCCGTCATGAAAGGCAGCTGTCCGGATGCCGCTTTCTTCAGCAGGAAGCCGGTGATAATCAGGCGATTGATTTCGTTGGTCCCTTCAAAAATGCGGTTGACGCGCGAATCGCGGTAGGCACGCTCCGCCGGGTATTCCTCCACGAAGCCATAACCGCCGTAGACCTGCACCATCTCGTCCACCACGAAATCAATGAACTCCGAGCCCCACACCTTAATGATGGAGCACTCGATGGCGTACTCATCAATGATTTTCCGCACCTGGGTCATATCGCTGGCATGCGCCCCTTCCAGACGCGAAATGGCCGCGTCCAGCATGCCCACGGTGCGGTACACCATGGCTTCACCGGCGAAGATTCCGGCCGCGATTTCGGCCAGCTTCTCCCGGATCAGCCCGAAATCGGCAATAACCTTGCCGAACGCCTTGCGCTGGCGGGCATAGGAAATGGCGCTCTCGATGCAGTAGCGGGCGGAGCCAACGCAGCCGGCCCCCAGCTTGAAGCGCCCGACGTTGAGCACATTGAAGGCGATTATGTGCCCTTTGCCGATCTCGCCGAGCACGTTTTCCACCGGTACCCTGCAGTCGCTGAGCACCAGCGGGCAGGTGGAAGAACCGCGAATGCCCATCTTGTGCTCTTCCGCGCCCACCGCGAAGCCGGGGAAGCTGCGTTCAATCAAGAAAGCCGTGAACTTCTCGCCGTTCACCTTGGCGAACACCGTGAACAGATCGGCGAAGCCGGCGTTGGTGATCCACATTTTTTCGCCGTTGAGGATGTAGTGCTTGCCATCCGGAGACAGCTCGGCGCGGGTACGGCAGTTCAGCGCGTCCGATGCCGAAGATGACTCGGAAAGCGCGTAGGCGCCCACGATTTCGCCGCTGGCCAGACGGGGCAGGTAGTTCTTCTTCTGTTGCTCCGTGCCGAAGTACACCATGGGAAGGGTGCCGATGCAGGTGTGCGCGCCCCAGGTGGTGCTGAAGCCGCCATGGACGGCAATCCGGTCGGCGATGATGGCCGAAGACACCTTGTCCATCTGCGTGCCCCCGTATTCTTCCGGAACGTCTACCGAACTCAGGCCCAGTTCGCCCGCCTTCTTTACCAGATCGCGGGCCACGGAAAATTCCTTGTGCTCCATCTTCTCGATATTGGGGATGATTTCATTGGCGGCAAATTCCTCCGCCGTTTGCGCAATGAGTGTGTGCTGCTCTGTGAAATCTTCCGGGGTAAAAATGTCCTCCGGTTGGCGTTCCTCCAGCAGAAAGCTGCCGCCCGGAATCTTTGCCGTGGGTACTGCCGTCACCGTGGCCATGGTCGTGCCTCCCTCGATTCTCGGTTCAACATTTCAGGTTGGTGTTTTCGGCTTCCTTGAATCCCATTCGCCCCTGGTTTCAAGCGGACGTCTTAAGCATTTCTGTGTTGGCCTGGAGGCGGCGCATGCCGCGCAGCCAGCGCTCGTAATCGGTTGCCTTGCGGCGGAAGAATTCGGCCACTTCGGGGTGCGGCAGAATCAGAAAGCGCTCCTCCGCCAGTCCTTTCACCACTTCCTCCGCCACCTGCTCCGGCTCCAGCGCATTCTCCAGCAGGAAGGCGCCGCCGCCGAACTCGGCGCGCTCCAGCATTCCGGTGCGCACCCCCTGCGGGCACAGGGCCGAAACTTTAATTCCCTGGTCGCCGTGGGCGATGGAGATCCATTCGGCCAACGCCAGAGCGGCGTGCTTGGTCACCGCGTAGGGGGCCGAGCCCAACTGAGTGAGCAGGCCCGCGGCGGAAACGGTTTGCAGCAGATATCCCTGGTGACGCGCCAGCATGTGCGGCAGCACCGCGCGCGCCGCATACACGTGCGCCATCACATTCACTTCCCAGCTCCGCG
This sequence comes from Terriglobales bacterium, assembly GCA_036375915.1. GTDB lineage: Bacteria > Acidobacteriota > Terriglobia > Terriglobales > Acidobacteriaceae > JAICWP01. Next base: position 3,378 of record DASVBI010000023.1, read on the forward strand.
ACCACTCCTCATCCCCTGCCTGCACTCCTCCCTTCGCCCCTACGCCGGCGTTGGAACAGAACAGGTCAATGGCTCCGAACTCCTTTATTACCTGCTCCACCAGCCGGCCTACCTCCGCCTCGCGAGTAACATTGACGGCGATTGCCTGGCCGCCAATCTCCCTCGCCACCTGCTCGGCGGCCGTTCCCTGAATATCGGCCACGATTACCGCCCGCGCCCCTTCCGCGGCGAAGCGCCGGCACAGGGCTCTCCCGATCCCATTGCCGCCGCCGGTAACCACAATTACTTTGCTTTTTATGTGCATAGGGGCGCTCCTTGGCGACTGCTTGTCAGTTTACGGCGTGGGGTGCGGATCAGACACCATCACGCTCGTCTGCCAGGCACATTTAGAAGGAGCGGTCACTTCTCGCCCATTACTACACCATTGCCGCTCAAATTGCAGTGACATTTCCGAGGCCAAATCTCAGCTAGCCATTGCGGTAAGGGCAATCTTTTGAGGGCGTTTGGGGCAGGCTACATCCCGGGAGGAGGCCGGTCTTGCACACGCTGCCTCACGATGGTCACGAGTGCTGCCGGCCGGCACGGCGGTATAATTTTGCAGGCGCCGCAGATGCGAAAGTGGCGGAATTGGCAGACGCACCAGACTTAGGATCTGGCGGGGAAACCCATGGGGGTTCGAGTCCCCCCTTTCGCACCAAAACGCTGAGGTCCTTCGCTGGGCTCAGGATTTCGGCTGGCGGCTCCCGCTGCGCTCACGCCGCCAAACCGCCTCAAGTTCGAGTCCCCCCTTTCGCACCAAAACCTGAGGTCCTTCGCTGGGCTCAGGATTTCGGCTGGCGGCTACCGCTGCGCTCGGTTTCAGCTTGCCCTGAGCAAGTGAGCGAAGCGAACGAGCCGAACGGGCCGCCAAACCGCCTCAAGTTCGAGTCCCCCCTTTCGCACCAAAACGCTGAGGTCCTTCGCTGGGCCCAGGATTTCGGCTGGCGGCTCCAGTTCGTCGCCTGGCGAGACAGACTCCCACCTGCTCCGCTATCCGATCGGATACCCAGCTCAGTCAGTCCATCAGTCGCGCCACCAGAAGGCTAAAGGTGTGATGGGAGTGTCTCCGCTCGCATGTTCCATTGTGTTAGCAGCTTATGGCGTATCGTTCGTCGGCCTTTTGACTCTCTCCCCGTTTGGCCGGCAGCGTGCTCAGCCTGTCTAGCAACGGAACCGCCGGGTGGGCCCCCCGGTTTCCGCAGCGGAGGTGAGTATGGCAACGGGCGCAACTTCCCCTTTCACATGGCGAATGGTTTTTGGCAATACTGAAGAGTGGGCGCGACCGGAAGACAGCAGCCGGTCAAGCGTCCCTGGAGTTTCCGAACCCGCCAACACCTGGCGGGTTATATTCGGGAACACCTCCGCATGGTTACCGCCGCAACTGGACAGTCCGCCAACCCTGCCGGGAAAAGCTTTAGAGCTGTGCGAGTTCTGCCGCCAGCCAATTGGCCCGGGCGAAGACTTTACGACCAATTCAGCGGGTGAGCGGCCAACCCATACCCGGTGCCTGAAGCTGGAATTGCCGGCGGTCGCGGACCCACGACCCGCACCATACAGGTGGCTCGGCGTACTGCGCGAGCTGGTGAAATCGTAGTATTGCTAATCGCCTGGAATCAACACAGATTCGCATTGGCAGACCACCCCCCTTGCAGGGCAAAGACCAAGTTGAGGGACCAACCGAATGGATAGCGCGCCTATCCGATTGGATAGTGTCTGCCGTCTCCAGAGGGTCTTCCCTAACCACCGCTTCGTGATCCTAAGAAGTCCTTCCTAGCAAAAGTCTCAATAGGATCCAGCCCCAATTCGAGCAATGGGTGCCTTCAAAGGGAAACGGCAGCCAACGTGCCCATCTACCGCCGAACCTCGGACTCACGGGCCCTTCGCGGAGGCTGCGATGAAAACCCACCCTTTGTTCCAGGTTTTAAACCGGGCATTGCAAATCGCCCCCGGCTTTGCCCTTCTGTTCGCGGGATGGCTGCTTGGTTTTCAACTTGCCCCTGCCGCGCACGGCCAGACCTGCAGCGAATGCACCATCGCGGAAGCAATGCCTTCGAACCCGGTGTCAACCAGCGAATGGTCGTTCACCAAAGAGGTAAATGAGGTCAACCTGCTGTTTATAGCCACGCACAATGGCAGGTTCATTGACGGCCTCTCCCAGAACGACATCACCGTCTTAGATGACAAGAAGCCCCCGGCTGCAATTCTGGGATTTCGCAGCGAGCGAGAATTGCCCCTGCGCGTGGGGCTGGTGATTGACACCAGCAGTTCGGTTACGTCGCGCTTCCGCTTCGAGCAGCGCGCAGCCAGCGCGTTTCTTTTCCAGACGTTGCGGAGCAAAGAGGACCGGGCCTTTGTCATGGGATTCAGTGACAATCCAAAGTTAGCTCAGGATTTCACAGGCGACTCGGAGGCGTTGTCGCAAGGGGTGCAGCGTCTTGCTGTTGGAGGCGGAACGGCATTGTATGATGCGGTGGCAGCAGGTTGCGAAAAGTTGCTGGCGGCCCCGGAGCAGAACGTTGTTGCCCGCGTGCTGGTGGTTCTGTCAGACGGACAAAACAATGCCGGCAAGATTGACCTCAACACCGCCATCGGCATTGCGCAGCAGGCACAGGTAACAATCTATGCCGTGAGCACGAACTACCAATACACGCGGGATTTCAACAATGAGGATTGGGCGGCTACAGAGGGAAACGATAACCTGCGCCGGCTGGCTGAGCAGACCGGCGGACGCATCATGACTCCGCCAGATGTGAAATCGGTGGGAAAGGCATTTGCCAAGGTCGCCGAAGACTTGCGCAGCCGTTACGCGATCTCCTACCGGCCGGCTGATTTCAAAGCCGACGGGCACTATCGAAAAATCTCCATTGCCGGGCACCTGCCAGGAGAGAAACTGCGGATCCGCACACGCAAGGGTTACTATGCCAAAGTGGTCAGCTTTGCCGCTCTTCATTCGCAAGAATAGCGCCTAGCGCCTCAAGCGAGGGTTTCTTCTCCCATGTCGTCGCCGCCGGCTCCCGCGCTACTGGCGAGGTTCGCGACCTTCTGGGACCTGGCAGTCGCCAGCAGTGGAATTACCCGGCCGGAGAGGTCCTGGACAGAGGTTATGGGCTGAGGTTGGAGCAGGATGTGCCTGCCGCACGCACTACACACCAGCGCAGCCGCCACCGACTTGCCTTCGGCACTTCCGAAAACACTGTGCCGCATCACCTGGCTGCAGCAAACAGGAACCCAGACTGTCGATTCTTCGTTGGCGCCCTTATTCCCGACCGACATAGCGGCCTCCCGGCAATCCTGAGAATCACTAGGGCCCGAGGAGCAAGATGTTAGGCCGCCGCATCCCGCAAGTCAATTGCCGTGGAGGGCGTTTTAGGGGCGATATTCAGCGTAAGGGTGGCTTGCCTTGGGCAAAACTCAGGAAGGCAAAGCGTTGGAGTGTGCTCGGCGACTGAGCTACGCAGAAGAGGCTTACGAGCGGGAGCCCCCGTTACTTGGGCAAAACCCGTCCTTTTCCCGACCACCAGCGGAAAACCCAGGCCATTCCGGCGACCGAAAAGAGAGCGGCAGC
>DASVBI010000015.1:0-2170 GCA_036375915.1 Terriglobales bacterium
CCCAGGTCAGTGCGCACATCGGAATTCTCCGGCCGCAGCTTCAGCGCGTGGTCGTAGTATTTGATGGCGTCAGGGTAGAGTTTGGAATCGTAGTACAGGTTTCCTACCTTCACCAGCGTGTCAAAATCGCGCGGGTTCTGCTTCAGGTTTTCGAGCAGCGGCTGCGCCGCCTTCTGCACCATTTCTGACGTTTGCTGGGGATTCAACTCGCCGGAGCCCGGCGCAGTCATGCTGGCGGGAACTCCGGGCATGCCGGCCGGGGCTGCCGGCTCGGAGGTGGTTGCCGCTGTGGCGGTCGAGGTGACCGGGGCCGAGCCGCGGAACAAATATCCCAAAATCAATCCGAAACCCAGGCAAAAAACCGCCAGCACATAAGCCTGAGCGCTGGTCCAGGTTGGCCCGGGCTGTGTGCGCGAAGGTTCCACTTGCTTGGCCATGATCAGTTTCCTTTCCCAATGATGGCGCCGGCAAGCGCCTTTTGTGGCGAACCCAGGTGAAACAGGCGCTGTACTGCCGCCGTCATCTGCTCCTGTTCCACCTTTTCTGGCATCTCCTTGAGCTCGCGGGCCAGCGATCCTGCGATGCGTTGGGTAATGCGCGACGTCACCGTGTGCAGGGTCTTGTCCTGCTCCTGGCTGAATGGCCCGAACTCGTGGCAAAAGGAGTCCAGCTCTTGCCGGCAAAGCTCTTCCAGACGCTGGCGCAGGGCGACGATGGTGGGCACCACGCGCTCCGCCTGCAGCTTGCGGCGGAACTCGTGGGCTTCGAGCGCCACGATTTTCTGTCCCTCGGCCGCGGCTGCCTGGCGTTCCCCGCTGTTGTGCTTTACCACCTGCTCCAGGTCGTCCACGTCGTACAGAAAGACTCCGGAAACATGCCGCACCGCGGGATCAATGTCGCGGGGCACGGCGATATCTACCAGGCACAGCGGCCTGCCGCCGCGCTCGTGCACGATTCGCTCCGCCTCGTCTTTGGTGAGGATGATGTGCGGGCAGCCGGTGGAACTGATAACGATGTCCGCCTCTACCAGGTGGGGCCAGCGGTCTTCAAAAGCCACCGGTTGGCCGCCCAGCTTCTCGGCGATTTCAGCGGCATGCTCGAAGGTGCGGTTGATTACCCGCACCTGCCGGGCGCCGTTGTTGACCAGATAGCGGGCGGAAAGTTCGCTCATCTTGCCCGCTCCCAGCAGCAGGACAATACGGTCTTCCAGGGAACCGAAAATCTGTTTGGCCAGTTCCACCGCCGCATAGGGCACAGAAACCGCCGAGGCGCCGATGGCGGTCTCATTGCGCACCTGCTTGGAAACCGTCAGCGCCTTCTGCAGCACCGCATCCAGGAAGCGCCCGGTGGTTCCTACCTGCTGGGCCTGGCTCCAGGCCGCCTTGACCTGGCTGATGATCTGGGGCTCGCCAATAATCATGGAATCCAGGCTGGAGGCCACCCGGAAAATGTGTACCAGGGCCGCTTCATCCAGAAGACGATAGAAATGCTGCCATTCGCACAGCTTCAGCCCGTACTCGCGGGCCAGGTAGGAAAGGATGGAATTGGCGGCCACGCTGGGCTCGCTCGACCACAAGATGAACTCGGTGCGGTTGCAGGTAGCCAGCACCACCACCTCGTCAACCCCCTCGGCATTGCTCAGTTCCACCAGCGCCTGGCAGCGGCGAGTCTCGCTGATGTAAAAACGCTCGCGCACCGCCACCGGCGCCGTGCGGTGGTTCAGCCCGATTACCATCAGGTTGGGTTCCAAGGCAGCCCCCAAGGATCACCCGTGTTAAGGCATTCACACTGCCAAACAGCAGGCGGCTGCGAGCATGGGGTTCCTCCACGTCTTTTCAGGGGTTTGGAGCGGCAGCGCCAGCTGTAAGCCGAAGCGCAGGGAGCGTTCTATTGTGGGATAACACGCTGCGGCGGGTATTTTCCCCCGCTCCGCCCCTGGCATCCGTTGGGGCGGGCGAGCTATCTTATTCTCCGGCAAATACATAGTCTGGCCGTTGATTGGCAGGCTAAGTGCTTCTCCCTTTTTGGGAATTGTTGCGCCCACCGTCAAAGGAGATAACAGAGAATGAAAACCACTGCCTCATTCATCGTTTTGGCTGTTGCCCTGATGTTTTCCACATCGGTTTTTGCCGCCGATTCCGGCGCCGACCTGTTCAAGACCAAGTGCGCC
>DASVBI010000014.1:0-2052 GCA_036375915.1 Terriglobales bacterium
CGGGGCTTGTGCTTGGCCGAAAACGGAGATTGCAAACAGGGAAGTGACGGCGAGCAGCAATAAGCGTTTCGTCATGGCGTGAGCTGTGGAAGGGCATTGTGCTCCAGCGGCGACACGAAAGGCAATGATTGATTAATCCGCGTCTATCCGTGGCGAAAACCGCAGGTGCACAACGGCTGAAGCCGTGGCCCCAAAAGCAGGTCCTTCGTCGCCTTCATTCTCCCGCAAAGCGGGATCGCTCACGCTTCCTCAGGATGACAAAATCAGCAATAAATAACAGAACTAAAAAACTTGCATGCGCGGGCATCGATCTGTGTCGCCCGCACAGTCGGGCGAACAAGGAGAAAGTAAATGATCGGCGTTAATCCGGGTTGATCTGCGGCGCGCGAAGTGTCTTATGCGCTGGCGGCGGTCTCCGCGGCCGCCGCTTTTTCCAGGCGGGTGAGACCGAGCAAGGCGGCGCCCAGAGCGCACACGTATTCGCAATCCTCGGGAACGTTCACCTTTACCTGCAGGCGCTGCTCCAGGGCTCTGACCATGCCGCGCTGGCGGGCGACGCCGCCAATAAAGGTCAGCTCCCCGGCCAGATTCACCCGCTTCAGCAGCAGGCCGGCGCGGCTGGCCAGCGAGTCGTAAATCCCGCCCAGGATGTCTTCCACAGTGACCCCGGCGCTGACGTGATTGATGATTTCGCTCTCCGCCAGCACGGCGCAGATGCTGGAGATGGGCTGAGGATTGCCGGCTTCGAGCGCCAGTTCGCCTACCTTGCTCATATCCACCTGCAGGTACTTGGCGGCGCGCACGATAAAGCTGCCGGAACCGGCGGCGCATTTGTCGTTGGTCTTGAAGGAGCGCACGCGCCCGTTGGCCGTGAGGCCAACGGCACGGGTGGACTGGCTGCCGATATCGAGCACGGTGGAAGATTCGGGAAACAGGAACCAGGCGCCGCGGGCGGCGCTGGTGATTTCAGTTACCTGCGTATCGCGGAAACCTGGGCTGTAGCGGCCAAAGCCGGTGGCCACCACATAAGGCGTTTCCCGTGGACCCAGGTGGGCCATGTCACGGGCCTGGACCAGGGCCGCCGCCGCCGCTTTCTCCAGTTGGACGCCGGTCTTTACCATGCCCCGTCCCAGGACGCGGGGCGCCGCGCCGTTGCCGCCGCCGACAATGACCGCCTTGGTGAGGGCGGTGCCGATATCAATTCCCGCCGTGTGCCGCATGTTCGGTTCTCCACAGGCCAAATTCGAAACTCTGGTCCAGCTTTTCCAGGGCAAACAGAGCCGCGCCGATGGCGCCGGTGAAGTGCGCCTCCGGGCTGACCTGCAGCGTGCGGCCCAGAACCTCCTCCAGCGCCCGCACCATGCCGTTGTTGCGCGCCACGCCGCCGGTCATGGTGACCTCCGGGTCCAGAGGAATTCGCCGAGCGAGGGAAATAGTGCGCTTGGCAATGGCCTGGTGCACCCCGCCCAGGATGTCTTCTCCTTTCTTGCCCTGCGCCAGATAGGAAAGAATGTCGGACTCGACAAATACCGTGCACACCGTAGCGATTTTCACCGGCTTCGTAGCCTGCAGCGAGAGCGGGCCGATTTCGTCCAGGCTGATGCCCATCACGTCGGCAGCGTTCGAAAGAAAGCGTCCAGTGCCGGCGGCGCACTTGTCGTTCATGACGAAGTCGCGCACCTCGCCGCTTTCGCCCACGCTGATTGCCTTCGAGTCCTGGCCTCCCATGTCAATCACGGTGCGCGTGTTGGGAAATAAGTAGTGAGCGCCGCGAGCATGGCAGCTGATTTCGGTCATCTGGGTATGCCCGAAGGAAATTTTGTAGCGCCCGTAGCCGGTGCCCACCACGAAGCCGACCTCGCGGGTTTCCAGTCCGGCCTGGCGGCAGGCGGCGAGAAAAGCGTGCTCGGCCGCCTTGGTCACGTTGGCGCCGGTATCCACCAGCACGCGAGCCACGATGCGTGCGTGCTCGTTTTCCTGCATGATGACGGCCTTGGTCTGGGTGGAACCCACATCTACTCCGGCGGCAAATCGCATATGGCTCCTCAGGCG
>DASVBI010000120.1:0-4951 GCA_036375915.1 Terriglobales bacterium
TCGAGTCCAAGGGAAAACACCGCCAGGGCTGATGACCAAGGCTGATAAGAAAATGGCGTCCGGCAAGGGACGCCTTGAGAGTAGCCCGCTGAGAATCAGGCGTCCGGCAAGGGACGCCTTGAGAGTAGCCCGCTGAGAATCAGGCGTCCGGCAAGGGACGCCTTGAGAGTAGCCCGCCACTTCAGTGGCGGGTAAGGAGGGCAATTAGTTTCCAGTCCCGGAGGGACGACTGAAAACAGTCATTTATTCAGTCGTCCTTCCAGGACTCGCGTGATGTCTGGATTTGCGACCCCGCCAGTAAACTGGCGGGCTACTTTCAGCCGGTCTCTACGAGACCAGTTAGAGGACGGCGCCACATTCATCGGATTCGAAAGAGTGCGGCTTCACTCTCCCCCTGGGGCAGCCCTTGGAGCCCAGCTTGAGCTTGCTGAATTACCCCGGGTAACATTTCGCCTCCCCTCCCGTCCAACCACCGGAATGAAGAAACCCGGAACTTCTGCCGCCGGATCTGCGTAAGAAGCAGGAGGACGACCATGCAGGACTTTGTCAACAACCTCCGCTACGCGCTGCGTCAGTTCCGGCATGCGCCGGTGTTCACGGCCGCGGCGGTGCTGACGCTGGCCCTGGGAATCGGCGGCACAACCGCCATCTTCTCTCTGATTCACACCGTGATGCTGCGCTCGCTGCCGGTGGCCGACCCGGGCAGCCTCTACCGTATCGGCGAAGGTAACGACTGCTGCGTGGAGGGCGGCCCCCAGGACCGCTGGGGAATGTATTCCTATCCTTTCTACGAGCGGCTGCAGCAGAACCTGCCTGAGTTTGCCGAGCTGACCGCCTTCCAGGCGGGGCCCAACCGCATGAGCGTTCGCCGCCAATCGGAGCGCGTGGCCAAGCCCCTGCGCACCGAGTACGTCACGGGAAGCTATTTTTCCACCTTCGGCATTCATGCCTTTGGCGGACGCCTCTTCTCACCGGCAGACGACCAGCCTTCCGCCGCCCCGGTGGTGGTGATGAGCTATCACGCCTGGCGCGAAACCTACGGCGGCGACCCCACGGTGGTGGGCGCCGCGTACGTAATTGAGGGTCACCCCTTCACCGTCATCGGCATCGCTCCACCCGGATTCTTTGGCGAAACCTTGCGCAGCGATCCGCCGGACATCTGGGTTCCGCTGCAACAGGAGCCGCTCATTAATGCTGAGGCCTCTTTTCTGCACCAGCCGATCACCGGCTGGCTGCGGGTGATTGGACGCCTGCGGCCGGGAGCCTCGGTTGCGGGAATATCGCCCCGCCTGACCGCGATGTTGCGGCAGTGGATGCAAACTGACGCCGGGTATCCCCCGGAGTGGATGGCGGAAGTCAAGCGCGTGCTCCCCAAGCAGAACATCACCGTGGTTCCCGCGGGCGCGGGAGTGGCGGAAATGAAGGAAGACTACGGCCGCAGCCTCACCATCCTGCTTTCCGTCTGCGGGCTGGTGCTGCTGATCGCCTGTGCCAACGTGGCTAATCTGCTGCTGGCGCGCGCCGCCGCTCGCCGCGGGCAAACCGCCCTCCGCGTAGCCATTGGCGCCTCACGCCGGCAGATTATCCGGCAAGCGCTGCTGGAGAGCGTTTTGCTCGCCGTTCTGGGAGGGCTGGCCGGCCTGCTGGTGGCCGTGGGCGCTTCGTCCCTCCTGCTCAGCCTTACCTTCCACAGCACCCATTTTCTTCCCATCGGCATTCTTCCTTCCCTGCCGGCGCTGGGGTTCGCCTTCCTCTTGTCGCTGGTGACAGGTGTGATTTTTGGAACCGCGCCGGCCTGGTTCGCCACCCACACTCATCCCATCGAGGCGCTGCGCAGCGCTACCCGCAGCACCCGCGACAGCTCTTCCCTGGCCCGCAAGGCGCTGTTGATCGTTCAGGCCACGCTCTCCGTGGTGCTGGTTGCCGGCGCTACCATGCTGGCGCGCAGCCTGGGCAACCTGGAGCATCAGAATTTCGGGTTTCAAACCGCCAGCCGTGTGGTTGTGGATATGAATCCGCCGGCACCGGACTACACTCCCGAACGCCTGAACGCGCTGTACCGTGAAATGCAGGAGCAACTGAAGCGCCTGCCGGGCGTCGAGCAGGTGGGCCTGGCTTTGTACAACCCGCTCACCGACAACTGGGGCGAGGCCATCGTGATACAAGGGCGTCCCGACACCCTGGGAGAAAATTCGGGTGCTTCCTGGGACCGGGTGAGCGCCGGTTATCTGCAGGCGCTGGGCCAGCCGGTGATCCGCGGCCGCGGCTTCAGCGAAGCCGATAACGAGACCACCGCGCCCGTCGCCCTGGTCAATCAGGCCTTTGTGAAGCGCTTCTTTCCCAAGCAAGATCCTCTGGACAAGCATTTTGGCCTGGATGTTCTGGCCTATGCTGGAACCTTCCGCATCATCGGCGTGGTGGCTGACGCGAAGTTTGCGTTCCCGCGAGACCCGGCACGTCCCATGTTCTTCGCCCCCCTGGCGCAGTACGTGCATTACGATCATCCGCTCATGAAGAAGATCGAACTGCGCTCGCACTTCATTGACGGCATTCTGCTGGTCACGCACACCGATCCCGGCATTCTTGAACCGCTCATAACCCGGACGCTGGCGGATATTGACCCGAACCTCACCATCACCAGTGTGCGCAGTCTAAATGGCCAGGTCGCCATGGAATTCGACCAGGAGCGGGCGGTGGCCAGCCTGGCGGGCTTGTTCGGGCTGGTGGCGCTGGCGCTGGCCGCGGTTGGCCTCTACGGCGTAACCGCTTACACCGTGGCACAACGCACCGGGGAAATCGGGGTGCGCATGGCGCTGGGGGCTGACCGCCTGCGAGTGATCCGGCTGGTGTTGCACGGCGCGTTCCGGCGCGTGGCCGTGGGCCTGCTCATCGGCATTCCGCTGGCCATCGGGGCGGGACGTCTGCTGGCTTCTCAGCTCTGGGGGGTCAAGGCCTGGGACCCGCTGGCGCTGACCGTGGCCAGCGTCGCCCTGGCGGCCTGCGCCTTTGCGGCGGCCATGATTCCTGCGTTGCGCGCGGCCGCCATTCACCCCATGGAAGCCTTGCGGGCGGAATAGGAGACAGCTTCGCCCCGCCCTAAGGAGGCTAGGATCCCGCGACCCTCTTGCTGCTAGTTGACGGGTTACCCCGAACAGCGGACTTACTCCGCTCCCTGCTCCAGTTCTTCGGGAGCGCCATGACGGCGCAGCAACTGCGGCAGGTTCTGGGAGAAGGCCGAGCGCGGCACTACCATGTCGCAACCCGCCTCCTGCGCCTTCAGCTTCAAATCGCCCTGCACATGCGACAGGAACCCGATGATGCTGGTCCCTTTCTTCAGCTTCGATTTCAGCTTGGGAATCAGGGTCAGCGGCTTGGCACCCACATTATTCAGATCGAAGATAATGAGCGAAGGCTTTTCCTCGCCGTTGCTCTGCATATGCTCGGCCAGGTCTTTCTCGGTCTTCACAAACTCGACTTTGACGTTGAGTTTGCGCGCAACTTCCTGAATTTTTGCCGAGAAGAACAGGTCGTCAACGAAGGCGAAGATGCGCGGCCCGCCGTTGGATTCGGGCAAGGGCTCCGGGTCCGCGCCCAGGTAGTTGCTGGGGTTGAAGCGGCCGCGGCCGCCTCGGCTATTGTCGCCATTCATGCCCGCGCGGTAAGCGTGGTCCATAGGAGCGGTGTAAATACCGCCGTGGCGGTCACGCTGTCCGCCGCCGCCCTGTCCGGGACGGCGATTAGGTGGACGACGGCCACGCCGCCGTCGGTTTCTCCCTCCAGATCCGGAGGGATGGTTCGGTCCAATCATCATGTTGCTCTCTTTTTTGCCCCTCTTTGACCGAGGGGAAAATGGTTCGATGCGCTTTTCTGCCGCGGGGAATTTCGCTGCTGGTGCAAAACCCTCACATCCACTTGCGGCTGGAAGTCAATTCGTGAACTCTTATTTTGTCCGTCTGGCGCCTGGAGCTTTTACCTTGGGCGCGGAGTGCCGGCACTGGGAACGTGCGGCCGTTTGGAGGACACCATGATGTTACCCGGCAGGCGCGGTCCGTGCAAGTCCTAAAAGTACCTAAAGTAACCTCGGTGCGTCCCCTTCCCTTATGATGCTGCTCGGGGCCCCAGCGGTTCAGCTTTGTTCATTACCCCACGCTAGCCCGGCCGGTCCTGCAGCGGGATGGTCCGCCAATAGCGATCAGAAAGCTACTCCTGGCTGCCGGCAATACCTTCGTCAGTGGTGAACCGCGGTGCCGCGGGTAAGCTGGACGCGCAGAAAATCACTGCCCTGGGGCGTAATTCTGACCTTCTCCCCGCTGCAGAAAATCAGTTGCTCCTGCTGCAGGAAGGCCACCCACTGCTCCAGCGTGTGCCCGTCGTAAATCTCGGGAAAGCGCCGGCACACGGCAATGAAGCAGGAACGTAAGTTACGGATATGAGTGCCCGAATGGCCGGCCTCGTGGATCAACCGCAGTCCCGGCACCTGCGACTGCCAGAAACCGAAGTAGTAGGGATCGGAGGCCTGGGTGGAATTCATGCCCGCCAGCGACACGGCCGGAGTGTTTCCCCGCTCTGTCGCGTGGCGGCGTTCGCGCCGGTCCGCGTACTCGGCGATCGCAATCAGGGCGATCACCGCGAAGAAGAACAGGTACGCCGAAAGGACGATAATCAGGACGGGCATGCGCGCCCTCACAAGGTCAAATCCTGAAGAACCGGGCCCATCTGGGGTCCGCCGCAACCAATGTACCCTGGAGCGGAAGCGGCTGGCACTGCCTTCCCAGCCAAACTAGTCTACCACCGCCGCCGCCGGCGGATTCCATTTTGTTTTCCTCGCTCCTCCACACTACAGTAGCTGCTCGCGAAAACTCAGAACTCGCGGCGGCTGGTTCTGGTTTCCCTGCGGCAAAGAGCAGAAATCAAAATAAATATTGGCGCTGCCCCCCAGGGTGGTGTCCAC
>DASVBI010000006.1:0-2913 GCA_036375915.1 Terriglobales bacterium
GTGATATGGCCGCCGTAGGTGACCGCGGTGCTGACCCGGTGGCCGTTGCTGTCGGTGTACTCGTTCACCGTCGCTTCGTAGGCCGAGCCTGACCCGCCGCTGACGGTGCCGGCGTGGGCATACCACTTATCCATGCCCGACATTTTGTCGCCGGTGTAAGTGGCCCAGGTCGAGCCCCAGAAAATAGCCGTTGTGCTCACACCGGGAAGAATGGGCCCGCCGTGATAGAGCAAGTCGTTGTTGGTGCTGGCGGGCCGCTGCCTGGCTTGTTCCCGGGTCCAATGGGGACCGAGAATGGGCGGCTCACCCCGATTGGGGTTGCGGTTGGGACTTTGAGCAAACAGAAGGGAAGAACAGCAGAGCAAAAGCACAAGCGCAACACGGTTCATTGGCACCCTCACCTCAGGCCGAAGTTTGCGAAGTATACCATCGCTGAACTGTTTTTAGGCAGCAATGTTGAACGGTTACCGGGGTAACCAAGGCTGGGCGCGGGAAGGCGAGGCCAGGGGAAATCAGGTGCGGGGGGCGAAAAAGAGGAGAAGCGCAGAGGAAAGTGTGGCATCATGTTGTCAGGTCGTGGAGTAGTCCAATGTTTGGTGCCGCGCTCAGCAGGCTGCAACTGTTCGTAGGGCTGACCGCGGCTTCTGCCGTCATGGTGTCCCTGTGGATGGCATTTGTGGTACTGCACCGGCGCAAACTGGAGCGCGCGGCAGTGATTCTGGCCGCCATTTGCGCCGTGGTGACCGCCTATCTCTATGTCAGCATGTGGGGATTCACGATCGCGCCGCTATAGACCAACGGTACCTGCTGCTGACGGTAGCGCAGCGAAACTTCCTGCCTTTTTTCGAAAATCCTCAGTCTCCTCTCTGTAAACCTCTGTAAAGATTGGTAAAAGCTTGTAAAACCGGGCCTTTGACCGCGACCGCCAACCTACTTACCTCATCGAATAGGTAACAGCAGGGAAGGAAAGGAAGAGGGTTGGCATATGAAAAAGACATTGACCGTAGTGGCGCTTCTGGCGCTGGTTTCGCTGGGAGCGTTGGCGCAAGACAAGAGTGGTGAAGGTTGGAATGCACTGGGAGTAGTGCGCAACGCGCGTTACGTGTACGTGACCAGTTATGACGGGCCGCAGTTCTCGACCAACCTGCTGCCCGAGGACCGGACGGCAATCTCCACCGTGCAGAACTCGATTCAGGATGCGGGCTACGTGGTGGTTTACCAGCCCTGGCAGGCGGACATGGTGCTGGTAATACAGGCGCGCCCATCTTCGGACCTGCTGGCCGTGTATGACGGCGGAAGGCATGGAGTGGGCACCTACTTGTGGCGGGCCGAGGCCAAGAACGGGCTTTCAGGCTCGAATCCGGTGCTGATGCGGCAACTGGAGAGCGCGCTGGAGCGGGCGGGAGCAAAGGGCTAAGCGGTTCGTGATCGGAGGGGATGCCGGCTGAGAGCTCAGCCGGCATTTTTTTGTCGGCCTCGCATTGCGAAGCAGGTCCTTCTCAGCACTCCCTCGCTGAAGCTCGGTCGTGCAGGTCAGGATGACAAAGTCATTCCCAAGAGCCAACCGCAACCACCATCCGCAACCGCCATCCGCGTCCATCCGCGTCCATCCGCGGCGAGGAAGTACTTACCGTCCATCGCTTTCGAAATCGCGAACAAACTCCACCAGCGAGCGCACGGCGATGCCGGAAGGTCCCTTGGCGATCCAGGCCTTGTTGTCGTCCATCCAGGCGGTGCCGGCGATGTCGAGATGAATCCAGGGCGTTTCTTCGGCGAATTCCTGGAGAAACATGGCGGCGGTAACCGCGCCGCCCCAGCGTCCGCCGGTATTCATGATGTCGGCAATGCTGGAGCGAATCTGCTCCTTGTATTCCTCGTCCAGGGGCAGACGCCACATCTTTTCGCCGGAACGCTCCAGGGCGCGGCTGAAGCGCTGGAAGATTTCTTCGTCGTTGGCGAAGATGCCGGCGTTCACCATGCCCAGGGCGACCACGCAGGCGCCGGTAAGTGTGGCAGCATCCACCAGGTGAGTGCAGCCCAGCTGGCGGGCGTAGTGCAGGCCGTCAGCCAGCACCAGGCGGCCTTCGGCGTCGGTGTTGATGATTTCGATGGACTTGCCGGACATGGCGATTTGCACGTCGCCGGGCTTCTGCGCCTTCCCTGAGGGCATGTTTTCTGTGGCGCAGACGATGGCAATCACCTTGATTTTGGGGCGGAGCAGGGCGATGGCGCGCATGGCCCCCAGCATGGCAGCGCCGCCCGCCATGTCGTACTTCATTTTTTCCATGCCGTCGGCGGGCTTGATGGAAATGCCGCCGGTATCGAAGGTGATGCCTTTGCCAACCAGGCCGAGCACCGGTTTTTGGGGCGCGCCTTCGGGCTCGTACTTGATGATGATGAGCGCGGGAGGCTCGTCGGAACCCTGGGCCACGCTCCAGAAGGCGCCCATCTTCAATTCCTTGATCTTGTCGGCGCCGCAGGTTTCGATGGAGAGGCGGAAGCCATCGGCATTCTTAGCAATTTCGCGCACCATCTGTTGGGCGCGCTCGGCCAGCACAGTGGGCGTCAGGCGGTTACTGGGCTCGTTGACCAGTTCGCGGGTGAAATTCTGCGACTCCCCGATGATGCGGCCTTCTTCCAGGGCGCGGCGCAGGCGGGCTTCGTCCTGCTTGCCGGGCGCGACCACGGTCATCTGCTCAACCCGCTGGTCCTTACGGTCGCTCTTGTAGGTATCGGGGTCGAAGTTGCCGACAAAGGCGCCTTCCACCACCTCCTGGATCGCTTCGGCGGCGCCGCCCGGCCACTTCTCCGGCGCAATGAAGGCGAAGCTGCGCAGGCTCTTAGGCTTGAGAAAGCGCACGGCCGCGCCCGCCAGCTTGCGCAGTTCGTAGCCGGAAAAGCCGCCCGCCTTGC
>DASVBI010000380.1:0-12741 GCA_036375915.1 Terriglobales bacterium
AGACATGGCCGCGCCCGGAGCCCAGATACCCTTGGGGAAGAAGCCGCCATGAGCGGTGTATTGCGGCGCCACGTGGCCGTCCAGCAGGAGGATAGCGCCAATCACGATGAAAGCCACAATGGTGACCAGCTTCACCATGGCGAACCAGTACTCGACTTCGCCAAAGCCTCCGACCGAGCGCAAATTTATGCTCACCAACAGGGCGGAGAACAGGGCTACCCACACCAGAGGCTGTATTTGCGGCAACCAGAAGGACATGTAGGTCGCGGCAGCCACCATTTCACTGCCGATGGCGATGGCCAGGGCAAGCCACAGTCCGTAGCGGGAGATGAAGCCGGCCCAGGAATTCAAATAGAGCTCGGCATAGACACCAAAGGAGCCTGCCGCCGGGTGCAGGCTGGCCATCTCGCCAAAGGCCACGGTAACGGTCCAACTGATGAGGGCGGCGACGAGAAAGCTGAAAATGACGGCGGGGCCGGCAATCTGAATGGCGGCGCCGGACCCCAGCAGCAGCCCGGTGCCGATGGAGCCGCCTACTCCCACCATTGCCATCTGCCCGGCGCTCAACTGGCGGTGTAAGCCGGCTTCGCGGGTATCGGCTGGAGTCTGGGTGGAAGCACTGGGGCGGGCAGGCATCCGGGCGACATTACCAGAACTGGGCGGCGGCCCCAAATCGTTGCCAGAGCTTGCGGAAGGTGCCGAGGGGGGCCCTGCCCGGGTTGAAACCACACTTTAGTAACCTCCGTTGCACCTTCGCTGCATTGCTGGTTACGGCGGTTCTGCCTACAATTCAGACGTCCCCCAAGACGCACATCCATGCTTGACCTCGGCAGACGCTCCGACAAATCGGATATCGCGAAGCGGCGGGAGAAGGCCGAAAAGTACCTGCAAAAAGGCAAGATCACCGCTGCCCTCGACGAGTATGTTGCGATCCTGCATGAAGATCCGGAGAACGACACCATCCGGCAAACAGCCGCCGACCTGTACATCCAGGTAAACGATACCCATCAGGCGGCCAAGCTGCTGGGGGAACTGTTCACCCGCCAGGTGGACGCGGGCGATAGCACCAATGCCGCGCTCACTTACAAGAAGCTGACGCGCTTCGCCAAGCCGACCCTTGAGCAAACCTTCCGCTACGCGCAGTTCATAGAATCCAACAACAAGAAGGAAGCGCTGGAGGCATACGAGGCGGCGCTGGCTGGCTTCACCTCGCAGCGCAACAACAAGCGAGCGCTGGCCGTGCTGGAAAGAATCGTGTTCCTCGATCCCTCGGGGCAGAATTTTTGGCGGGCGGGCGAGCTGGCGCTGGAATTGGGGGAGGGCAAGAAAGCAGGCGTTTGCTTCCTGAGCGTGGGCGAACTGGAGCAGAAATCCGGCGGCAATGCGGCGCCCTGGTACGAACGGGCCTACCGCGCCGACCAGAGCAATCCCGAGGCGGCGCTGGCCTTCGGCCGCGTGCTGGTGCAGCAAAACAACTTTGTGGAAGCGCTGCAAGTGTTGCAACCGCTGATGAAGAACCGGGACAAGGCGCCAACGGAGGTTCGCGACCTGTGTGGGCGAGCTTTGGTGGGCAGCGGCCGCTTTGCGGACGCGGAACCGATTCTATGGGAGTTGTTCGAGCAGAACCCGGAGCGGGCGCAGCAGATTGTGGACCTGGTGGCGGCGCAAATTGACGCCCAGCAGGATGCAGCAGCGGTCGTGCTGGCGCGCAAGCTGGAAAAGTTTCTCCGGGGCAAAGGTGGCCGGCGCGAGTTTGTCGGCATGTTGAGCCAACTGTTGGAACAGCATCGGCCGTCGGTGGAGATGCTGGAGTATATGGCCGAGCTGTTCAACGGTTCCAACCGGGAAGCCGACTACTGCCAGACCCTGATCAAGCTCTTCGATCTCTATTACGCGGCGGGGAACTTCGCAAAAGCGGGCGACGCCCTGGACCGGGCGGCGGAGGTGGACGCCTACGAGCCCGGCCACCACAGCCGGCTGGAAATGCTGCGGGGAAAAATCGCGGAGCCGCGGTTGAACGCCATCGCGGGGCGCTTCACCATCGTTACCAAGACCACGGAAACACAGCAGCAGGAAGAAGAAGCCGACGAGCACAGCATGCTGCAGGACCTGATGCTGCAGGCCGAGATTCTGGTGCAGTACGGCATGCGCAGCAAGGCGCAGGAACGGCTGCTGCGCATTCAGCAGTTGTTTCCGCACGAAGAAGACCGCAACGAGGAATTACGCCGCCTGTACATGAATGTGGGGCTGGTGCCGAAATATACCGGAGAGGAAGCAGCGCCGCTGGCGGCGGCCGCGGCAGCCGGAGCAGGAACCGCGCCCAGCGCGCTGGCTCCGCTCGCGCCAGCGGAACCGAGCGCGGGGCTTGCGGATCGCCGCGCGCATACGGCGCCCAAAGAGCCGGACATCGAGGTCAACAGCCTGCAATGGGTGACGGAAACCGCGCGCAAGCTCTACCAGCAGGCCAATGTTAAAGCAGTGCTGGGCGCGGCTCTGAATGAGATTGGAATGCGCTGGGGCGCGGTACGCTGCATCGGCGGACTGCGCAGTCCAGGCAAGCCGCCGTCGCTGGTTCTTGAATACGCCGGAGCAGGAATTCAGGCTTCGGAGCTGCCGGTTCGGGTCAAGTTGCTTTCCGGACTGCAGGACTTCGCCATCCAGCGCGGGCCGGGAATTATTCCTCAGGCGGCCAGGGAATCGGAGCTGAGCAGCATTGCCGAGGAGCTCAATCTGATGGGCGACGGCGCTCTGATGCTGCTGCCGTTAAGCGATGGCGCCGACCAGGTGGGTGTGCTCATTCTGCAGAGTCCCGCAGGATCGGACTGGAGGCCCAGCGATCTGATGCTGCTGCGCACGCTTAGCGATCAGGTGGTGCTGGCTCTGCACAACGCTCGCCTGCGCCGCTTGGTGCGCAATTTGTCGGTGACCGACGAAAAATCGGGGCTGCTGAAGCGGGCCTCGTACACAGATGTGCTCATGTCGGAGGTGGCGCGTTCCTCGCAGCAGGGCACGCCCACCACAGTGATGCTGATGGAATTCGGGAAAGGCGCGGCCATGGTCAAAGAGTTCGGGCAGAACGCGGTGGAGGCGCTGATGCGCGAGGTGAGCCAATCCATTTCCACCCACATTCGACAGGCCGACGTGGCCGTCCTCTACGATCTGACCACCATCGCGCTCATCCTGGCCGATACGCCGGAGCGGGGCGCGCTCCTGGCGCTGGAAAAATTGCGCCGCATTCTGGCTGACGTGCGCCTGCCCGGACGGGACACGCCGCCGCCCAATACGGTGGGCGTAGCCGAGGCGGTGACGCGGCCGGCGTATGATGCCGCGGATATCGTCACCGAAGTGATCAATCGGGTGGAGGCGGCGCTGGAGAAGGGCCGCAGCGTCAGCAACCGGGTATGCGCGCTGCAGTCGGAATTCGAGCCTGCGGCGGCATAGAAATCATTGACGATTGTCAATTGACGATTGCCGATTGGAAATCGGTGGAACGGATTGTCGTCCTGGTCACTGCCGAGAGTGCGGGAAATCGTCAAACGAAGATAGTCAGTCGTCAAGCCATTCACATTCGTAATCTGTGCTTTCCTGCCGCGCGGCATTAGCATCGGGGTGAAGTGGGTGCTTGCGCCGTGTTGAGACTTGACTACATTTCCTGCCTGCTCACCATCTTCTCCACTGTTTTGATAGGCAAACGTTATTGGCATGGCTGGGTGTTGGCTGGCCTAAACAGCGTGATCATTTGCATGATCGCCAGGAATACCGCCCAGTTCGGCTTTATCCCCGCCAACGTTTTCTGCCTTGGCCTCTACGCCTATAACGTGCGCGCCTGGCGCAAGGCCGATCCGATAAAGAATTGACGATTGCTGATTGTTGATTGACGATTTGAAAAAAGCTTGCAGCCTGATGCGAGTCGCGTGAGAGCGGTCTTCAATCGTCAATCAAGAATCGTCAATCATCAATTTTCCGCTGTGCCTCTGTGGCAGATTTTCCCACCCCTCGCCAAGCCCGCCCCGCAGTTGCTAGACTGATAAGTTTGCTGTGGGCGAATAAAATTCTCTGTAGCAGGTTTCCCCGATGTTTAGAGTGAATGAGATTGCCATCGTGAGCGGCGCGCGCACCCCGATGGCCGACTACCAGGCAGGCAAGTTGCGCTATTTCACGGCGCAGGAACTGGGGGCGATCGCGGGCAAATGCGCCATCCAGCGCGCCGGGCTCGATCCCCAGGAGTTCGACCATTGCGTGATGGGCAACGCGCAGCAGACTTCAGGCGACGCGCTCTACGGGGCGCGCCACGTGGCCCTGAAGGCGGGCTTGCCCATTGAAACGCCGGCGCTGACCGTGAACCGTCTGTGCGGCTCGGGCATGCAGGCGATTGTGAGCGCGGCGCAGATGATGCAGCTGGGCGAGGCCAAGACGGTGCTGGCCGGGGGCATGGAATCCATGTCGCAGGCGCCGCACGTGATTCGCGGCGCGCGCTACGGCTTTGGCCTGGGTGAAGGCAAGCTGGAAGATTCGCTCATGGTGGCGCTGCTCGATACTCAATGCGGGCTGTATATGGCCAACACCGCCGAACTTTATGCCGAGCAGCAGGGCATCACGCGCGAGGCGCAGGATGAGTTCGCGCTCCGCTCGCAGCAGTTGGCCGATACGGCCTATAAGGCAGGGCGCCTGCAGGAAGAAATCGTGCCCGTGCAGCTCAAGAACAAGCGCGGCGACCTGACGGGCGAAATGTTCAGCGAAGACGACCACCGGCGCGCCAACAGCACCATGGATGGCTTGGCCAAGCTGCGGCCGGCCTTCGGCAAGAACGGCACGGTGACGGCCGGCAACGCCAGCGGGATTGTGGATGGCGGGGCGGCGGTGGTGATGCTGCCGCTGGCGGAGGCACAGAAACGCGGGCTCAAGCCGCTGGGGCGGCTGGTGAGCTGGGGCATAGCCGGCGTGGAGCCCAAGCTGATGGGACGCGGGCCGGTGCCGGCTACCCGCCTTGCGCTTGAGAAGGCCGGGCTCAAGCTCGATGACATTGACCTGGTGGAAGTGAATGAGGCCTTTGCCGCGCAATACCTGGGGGTTGAAAAAGAACTGGGCCTGGACCGCAACAAGGTGAACGTCAATGGCGGTGCGATTGCGCTGGGCCATCCGCTGGGGGCGACTGGGACGCGGCTGGTGATTACGCTGCTGTACGAGTTGCGCCGGAGAAAAAAGAAGTATGGGCTGGCGACAGCCTGCATCGGCGGCGGGCAGGGCATCGCGGTAATCGTGGAAAGTTTGCAATAATCCGCCACGGATCACACGGATAACACGTGGATATTCATACTTATGACTTCGTCTTTCTCTTGTTCCTTCGTGTCCTCTGTGGTTAAAAAAGGATGTTTATGCAGATCAGAAAAGTCGGGGTTCTGGGTTGCGGCTTGATGGGTTCGGGAATCGCACAGGTGAGCGCTACCGCGGGATTCGACGTCACTGTGCTCGAAGTGGAGCAGAAGTTTCTGGACAAGGGCTTCTCCGGAATGGAGAAGTCGCTGGCCAAACTGGCGGAGAAAGGGGCGCTGAAGGAGCCAGCGCAGGCGGTCCGGGCGCGTCTGAAGGGCACCACGCGCCGGGAAGACCTGGCCGAATGCGATCTGATTATTGAAGCCGTGATCGAGAACGTCGAAGAGAAGCGCAAAATCTATGCGGCGCTGGATGCCATCGTCAAGAAAGACGCCATTTTCGCCAGCAACACGTCCTCTATTTCGATTACCGAGCTGATGACCGCAACCAAGCGTCCGGAGCGGTTTGTCGGGTTGCACTTCTTTAATCCGGTTCCGCTGATGAAGCTAGTGGAGGTGGTGCGCACCATTGCCACTGCTGACGAGGTGTATGAAACCGTTTACGACTTCGGCAAACGCGTGGGCAAGGTGCCGGTGCGCACCAGCGATAAGAGCGGCTTCATCGTGAACCGGTTGCTGGTGCCTTACCTGCTGGACGCGGTGCGCGCCTATGAGGAAGGCGTGGGGTCCATCGAGGACATTGACCAGGCCATGAAGCTGGGATGCGGCCATCCCATGGGCCCGTTCACGCTTCTGGATTTCGTCGGTCTCGACACCACCTACTACATCACCCATGTGATGTTCGAGGAGTTCAAGGAGCGGCGCTTCGCCTCACCGCCCTTGCTCAAGCGCATGGTGCTGGCGGGCTGGTACGGGCGCAAGTCGGGCAAGGGTTTCTACGACTACAAGGATCCGCAGAAGCCGGTGGCGCAGGACGCGGCTTTGCGGGGCTTTACCGCGGAAGAGGCGGCCGCAAAGATCGCTTAATTCATCCGCTGCGGATGGACGCGGATATACGCGGATCAAAACCGAAAAGGAAACCGACATGTCCTCATCTGCCACTCCTGGCACTTTTGAAAATATTCTGTTCGAGAAGAAGAACGCTATCGCCTGCGTGACCGTGAACCGGCCGAAGGTACTGAACGCGCTCAATATGGCCACCATGGAAGAGCTGCGGCGGGCATTTCATGCCATTAAGCAGGATGCGGAAGTGCGCGTTGTGATTCTGACCGGTGCAGGCGAAAAGGCGTTCATCGCCGGCGCCGATATAGGCGAACTGGCGCGCAATAACCCGGTGGAGGCCAAGGCCTATACCCACCAGGGGCAATCCGTGCTCAACCTGATCGAAAACTGCGGCAAGCCGGTAATTGCGTGCATCAACGGCTTCGCCCTGGGCGGCGGCTGCGAAATTGCCATGGCCTGCACCATGCGCCTGGCCAGCGACAACGCCAAACTGGGGCAGCCGGAGGTGAAACTGGGCATCATTCCCGGCTACGGCGGCACGCAGCGCCTGCCGCGTCTGGTGGGCAAGGGCCTGGCCATGCAGTTGGTGCTGGCGGGCGAGATGATCAGCGCCCAGGAGGCGCACCGTATCGGCCTGGTAAACGAAGTGGTGCCGGCAGCCGAGTTGATTCCGCGCGCCGAGGCGATCGCGCAGAAGATCGTTGCCAATGCGCCGCTGGCGGTGCAGTGGGCCATGGAGGCGGTCAACAAAGGCATGGAGATGCCGCTGGCAGAAGGCCTCTTCCTGGAAGCCACATTATTCGGGCTGTGCTGCGCCACGGAAGATAAGAAAGAAGGCACGACGGCATTTCTGGAGAAGCGCGCGGCAAAATTTAAGGGCAGGTAGTCAGGAGTGAGTAGTCAGGAGTCGGAGTGTAGGGTGGTTCTGAGAACTGAGAACCGGGAACTGAGAACTGCATGGTAAACGCGATCCACATCGGCCGCTCGGTGAACACCTCGGCGGAGTTCAAGGCCTTGGTGGAGTTGTTGAAGGCGCTAGGCCTGGAGAGCGGGTCGGTGCCGCCTGTTGGCAAGAACCGGACCGTGACGTTTGTAGCGCCCGCCGGCAAGCTGAGCGTTGGTTCCAAGGGGGCGGGCAATCTGCGCGGGCGAGCCGAAGGCACCGACCTGCTGCTGGAGGTAACGGACCCGGACTCGACCTATGCACTGCTGGAGAAGCGCGGCATGAAGTTCATAGCCGATCACCACGAGGGCAACTCACGCCTGTTCGTGGTGGAATTGGCGGGCGGCATCAAGGCAGCGTTCTTCGGCACTTCCGGCCCGACCGTGCCGGAAATAGCGGGCAACCTGGATGCTCGCGGTCTGCGGTTTGGGGTTGTGGTCAGCCGATTCAATTCGTTCATCACCGAACGCCTGCTGGCCGGAGCGCTGGACGGGTTGCGCCGCACCGGCGCCCGCGAAAAAGAGATAGAGGTTGTGCGCGTGCCCGGCAGCTTCGAGATACCGGCGGCAGCGCGCGCCCTGGCCGAAACAGGCGGCCTGGACGCGGTTATCTGCCTGGGCTGCTTATTGCGGGGCGAGACCCTGCACTATGAGGTGATTGCCAACGAAGTGGCGCGCGGAATCGGGCAGTCGGCCCAGGAGACCGGGGTGCCGCATGCCCTGGGCGTGCTGACCTGCAACACGCTGGAACAGGCGATTGATCGCGCCGGGCTGAAGAGCGGCAACAAGGGCTTCGAGGCGGCACTATCGGCGGTGGAGATGGCCAGGGTGAAGCGCGCCGTGGGCGGGTCAGTTTCGGCGAAGAAAGCCGCCGGCCGCCGGTCACCCGTCTTCAGCAAAGGCACGCCCCAGCGGAAGACGCGGTTGCGGGGAAAGGCTGGCAGCCGATAGCTGAAGGTCGAGCCGCGGGTGTGGCCTGAAGTCTGGTTCGCGCCCATGCATTAAACTGACCACTGACTGGCAACTGACCACCGCTTCATGGGCACACGGCGCAAATCGCGGGAACTGGCCTTGCAAATGCTTTTCCAGGCCGATATGGGGGGGCAAAGTATGGACCAGGTGCGGCACACGTTCTGGGGGGAACGCGGCCCGGTTTCCCAGGAGGTGCGCAACTTCGCGGAGGATCTTTTTCGCACTGCCATGGAGCGGGCCGGCGAAATTGATGAACTGATCGAGCGTCACGCCCAGCACTGGCGCATGGAGCGCATGGCGGCGGTGGACCGTAACCTCCTGCGCAGCGGGGTGGCAGAGTTCCTGGGCTTCCCTGGCACCCCCAAGCCGGTGGTGATCAACGAGGCTTTAGAAATTGCACGCAAATTTTCCAGTCCCGAGTCGGTGCAGTTCATTAATGGAGTGCTGGACAGCGTGGCCCGGGAACTGGACAGCACGGTTACACCATCTCGAGAGTAGAGCAAGGGAACGAGCATGAAATGGTCCGACGAAGCCAACGAAATCGTGCAGGAACTATTGCGCGAACTGCCCGCCCCCTCCCGGGCGGTGGTGCAGGAAGCCACAGAATTACGCGCGGAAACCCTGACCGAGGAAGCGGGAGAAGATGAAGTTGCGATGGAGACGGCGGTCCAGGCCTTCGTCGAATCCACGCCCGCGGACCTGCGGCAGCGCCTGAAACACACTCTCACCTATCACGGCATCGATCCGGAAGATTACGCGACAGCGTTCTCATCCGAGTAGCGCCCTACAATCCCGATAATTGTTCAAGGGTACCAGGCCCCTGAGGCCAGACTTACGGCCGCAGGGCCATCAGGTTCGGCGGACAGCTGGCGGTAGTGTTGCTGCACAGGGAGATAGGTATCTGGCCCAAATCGCTGAAGCTGTTGTTAACGTCCAAATGGTGAATGGTGCCGTCGCTGGCGCCCACGTATAAATCCTGCCCGGAAAGAGTCAGGACGGCACTCAACGGAGTGACGCTGGGATTAAGCGCGACCGCGCGCACCGCGGTAGTGGCAATGTCATAGATGATCACGGAGTTCAGATCGCTAATCACGTAGAGATCCGCGCCGTCTGAGGAGACCAAAACCTGCTTAGGCGTGAAGTTGCCTTGACCCAAGGGGTGTGGAGTTGAGCTAGCCGTCACCGGCGGAGGACAGCCGGCGGCGCTGGTATTGACCGCGATGGTGGTGATCTGGTCGGAGCTAACAACAGCCATCGTGTTGCCATCAGGCAGAGCCGCAAGCAGCGTGGGATCGGAAGTGGTCACGGTTGACGTATTCGGGGATTGGGGAGACGCATTATCGCAGCCATCGAACAAGCTGACGGAAGAGGGCGTGCTGCCGACAAATCCGAAAGTGCCGGTGGCCAGAAAGGCAGCATCGCTGGCAGGACCAGGCAGGTTTATGGTTTGGAGGGCTCGGGTAGTTGAAGACACGTAGAGCGTGCTCCCGGAAAGCAGGTAAGCGGTGGTGCTGTCAGGCGAGAACGCAGCGGTGGTCACTCCCGAAAGCAGAAAGGGAGTAGAGGTGCTGCTCTTGGAGTTAACGATGTACACAACGTTGGGATTGGAGGTTGTGTCGGAGACGATCGCCTGAGTGCCATCGGGAGAGACGGCCAGCACTTTGCCGGCCCCGGTACCGAAGCCGGTGGAAGTATTACCGGTGAAAGACAAGACCTGCAAGCCGGCTGCGCTGCCAAAGTATGCCTTGGCGCCGGTGGAATCGAAGACCATGGAGTTCGGTGGACTAGGGAGCGCGATGGCGGTTCCAGCGGTATTAGTCTGGGTGTTAATTGGTATCAGCGAAGCCTTGCACCCGGATATCCCCAAACATCCTGTGCTGGCCACATAAACAGTACTGGCAACCGCGGAGCCGGTCACCGTCGTTTTCACCACGTTGCTGGAATAAACCTCGTACAAGTTGACATTGCAGCTGGGGGGAGCGCAGACCGGGAAAATTGCCGCTCCTCCCGGGCTGACAGCCGTGACGCTGCCACTTTTTGTGGTGGCTACGCCCGGCTCAGAACTGATCCACGTCAGGCCGTTTACCGAGATGGCATTCCCCTGGGTATCGATGACGGTAGGCGTCAGCGTTGCGCTGCTGCCCTTTTGCAGCGACAACGAGGCCGTACCTGTGCTGGAGTCCAGCACCGAGATGGACTGCACGGGGCAAGTTTCAAAGGGAACGCTCTGGCCGTTGAGCCCGCTGACATTGGCGAAGATGTGCGTCAGGCCAGGCTGGGCCGCAGTGATCTGCACCTGGTTGGTCTGCAGGCCGCTTGCCGTAGTGCTGGCCTTGCCCACTGTCGGTTCCATCACTGACCAGGTCAAGGGACCCACGAAGGGCGTTATGTCGGTGCCGCCGTTGAAGACGGTGGCTTGAAAAACCTCGGTCTGGTTCTGCGGCACACAGGGAGAGCTTGCGGGGCTGACCGTGATGTTGGTGACCTGAGGATGAACGTAGACCGTAGTTTTTGGACTGGGAGTGCCAAAGCCGGAAGCGCGTACGGTCACGACCCCGGGCGCTCCCGGGTTGCAGACTATGAAATTTGGACCCCAACTTCCGGCGCAGGCCAAACCACTGGGGGAAAAGGAGAGGATTCGGTTATTGCTGGTAAGAAAGGTAATCGGAGTACTGATGACGGTCTTGTTGTTGGTAACGCTGGCACTGAACTGCAGGGTGGAGCCCAGATTCATCGAGGCGGTCGGATTAGGTGTTAACGTGACACTTATGGAGGGGGCCCCAGACGAGCCGCTGCTGCCTTTACCGCAACCCAAAAAACTTAAACTCAAGGCACATATCAGTGCCAGAGCGCTAGCGCATGGACCCAGTTTCCTAATACGACTCATCGAACCTCCCCGTCCAATTCGGCGATTGAACGGAAACCCAGACATGTTGTTCCTGAAACCCTCAGTCTAGATGCTGGGCTTTTTTTCGGTCAAGTTGAGGCGTTTTGGCGGCGTGAGCGAGTCGCCAGGGCGACGAGCGGGAGCTGCCAGCCGAAACCCTGAGCGCAGTCGAAGGGGCTGGCGTTTTGGTGGCGTGAGCGAGTCGCCAGCCGAAACTTCGAGCGAACACCTCATGTTGACGCTTAGGGAAGAGAGTTGTTATATTTTAAGAGTTCCGCGAGTCAAGATTGGCTTGCCTGTGTGTGTCCGCTTTCGCCGCTAGGAGTGTGCGGCGAGGGCGACTCGTTGTCTGTGGCAGCTTTTGCTTTAACCGCCCCAAGGTGAAAACCCGCGGGCGCCCTCGCTGAAACGGTACCTGCGCTGCCTTTCGCCCTGTCAATTCCGGCCCTGTGCCGGAGAGAATGCGGAAGGGTATGCAGGTCGAGGCAGGCGAAACGGAGCACCTCCTGCCCGGACCGTAAGCCGGTTCGGGAGTGGGCTGGGTGCCACCGTCGCCAAGCCCACAAGGAATTCCCTAGATCTCCTCCCAAGCGCGGAGGAAGTATGGTTGGGCAGCAACGCCAGCCAGCCCCTGCCAGGGGTCAAGCGGGAGCGTGCCGGCTGTGTGTCGGGCAGCCGGGCAGCGCACCGGCAGAAACGCTAAGGAGTGCAAGGTGCCTACATTCAATCAATTGGTTCGCCGGGGCAGGACCAAGCCGCGTTACAAGACGGCCAGTCCGGCCTTACAGGCCTGCCCGCAGAAGCGCGGCGTCTGCACTCGCGTTTACACGCAGACGCCCAAGAAGCCCAATTCGGCATTGCGCAAAGTGGCTCGCGTACGGCTGACCAACGGGATTGAAGTGACCACCTACATTCCAGGGGTCGGCCATAACCTGCAGGAGCACTCGATTGTGCTTATCCGCGGCGGGCGTGTGAAAGACCTGCCGGGGGTGCGGTATCACGTGGTTCGCGGCACCCTGGACGCGGTCGGCGTGGCCAACCGCAAGCAGAGCCGGTCGAAATACGGGGCGAAGCGGCCTAAATGATCGCGCTTTGCGGGCCGCAGTCCGCAGCGATCATCCGGAGCGAAGCGAAGGATCTTGAGGTAGGAGCAGCAGCTACATGCCAAGAAAAGGACATATCGTCAAGAAGGAAGTAGAGGCCGACCCGGTATTCGGCTCGACCCTGGTCACCAAGTTCATCAATTCGATGATGTGGGCGGGGAAGAAGAGCACGGCGGAGGGCATTTTCTACGATGCCATGGGCCGGCTGCAGGAGAAAGGCGGCGATGAGTCGCTGAAGCTGTTTAAGAAAGCAGTAGAGAACGTCAAGCCGCTGCTGGAAGTGAAGACGCGGCGCGTGGGTGGCGCGAACTACCAGGTTCCGGTTGAGGTCAACCAGGAGCGGCGCACCTCGCTCGCCATTCGCTGGCTGATTACCTACAGCCGCGGCCGCGGCGAAAAGGGAATGGTAGACAAGCTTTCCAACGAGTTGCTGGACGCGGCCAATAACCGCGGCGCTGCCATCAAGAAAAAGGAAGACGTGCACCGCATGGCGGAAGCCAACAAGGCTTTCGCGCATTACCGCTGGTAGCTGTCAGTCAGCTAGTCAGCCAGACAGCTAGTT
>DASVBI010000005.1:0-4352 GCA_036375915.1 Terriglobales bacterium
ATGGCCTCCTCCGTGGAGGGGTCATAAACCGGAAAAGTTTTACCGCTGGCGCTATCTACCCATTCGCCGTTGATGTACATCTGATAAGTGCGAACATTAGGTCTGATTGCGGTTGCCATAAGATCTCCTGCGCGCCTCAGGGGCTAAAACCCCTATGATTAGGCGCATCTGCGGCACGGCTGAAGCCGTGCCCTTCCCAACAGGTTAAACTACGCGTTCGCCGCCTGGCGCAGCGCTTTGCGGCGCCCATATACATAAAAGAAGAACGCCGCCAGGCCGATGAAGAACAGCGTCCCTCCGAACATCCATATTTCGTACGACCACAACGACGTAATCTGCTGCGCCGGAAAAAATACCAGGATGATGCCCAGCGTGGTGGTCAGCAATCCGCTTAGCCCGGCTGCCACCAGAGTGCCGCGGCTGTAATAAGTCTTGGCGCCGCGATCGGCGGCAATCTTAAGCAGCGCGCCAAAAACGTACAAGAACGGCACCAACTGCAGCACCACCGCCAGCGACAGCAGCTTCTGAAACGTCTCCTGCACACCGGAACTGGAGAAATTCAGCACCACCAGCACCGCGGAAACCGCCGCATGCACAATCAGGGCAGCGTAGGGCGTGCCGTAGCGCGGGTGCACTTTCCCCAGCCAGGAAGGCAGATACGAATCCAGTCCCGCCACGAAGGGAATACGCGCCGAACCCGCCAGCCACGCTGAACCAATGCCGGCAATCGCCAGGCTCAGCATCAGGGCGAACCCGGGGATAATCCAGCTTACCCCCACGCGCGCCGCCAGGTGGCTTACCGCCTGCACAATGCCCTGCAGCACGTTGATGTCGCGCTTGTCCACGGCGATGAGCAGGGTCAAGGTCACGCCAATGTAAAGCGCGCCGGAAATGATGCCGCCCCAAGCCACGGCTCCCGGCATGGTGCGCCTGGGCTCGTGAATCTCGTCGCCCATAACCGAGGCCAGTTCCAGACCTACCAACCCAAAGCAGATCACTCCAAAAGCGTTCATCACGAAGCGCGGGTTGGCCGGAATACGAAAGTCCGCCGCGCTCACCGTGGTTCCAAAATGCAGCCACACCACCGCGCCCAGGCCTATCAGGGTGGCGGCAGCCACAAACGTTCCCACCGCTCCCACGTTATTGATCCACTTGCCCACGCCCAGCCCAATGATGTTCAGCACCACCAGCACGGCAAACAGCGCCAGTGAGGCGCCCAGCGCGAATACCTTGCTGTCGGCCAGCCCGGCGTGGCGCGGGCCCAGCACATACACCGAAACACCCACGAAGTACAGCATCACCGTGGGCACATACATCATATTGTTGGTCCAGTAGCACCAGCCGGAAAGAAAGCCGTGGAAGTCACCGAAGATTTCCTTGGCCCACAGGTAAACCCCGCCTTCGCCCGGAAAACGCTGCGAAAGTTCGATCACGGCGATGCCCTGCGGCCAGAAGAACAGCAGCAGCGAAATCACCCACAGCCACACCGTCACGCCACCATTAGCCGCGATGGAGGGCACCACATTGAGGTTGAACACCGCCACCACGAACAGCAGCACCAGATCCCAGCGCCCCAGCACCCGTTTCAGGTGCGGGGCGCCGGCCTCGATGGTGTTAGGCTCCGCGGTCTTGGTGGCCGATGACAACCGTCAACTCCTATGCCGAGCGCGCGGCCGCGGCAAACCGCTCCTGCTGCGCCTCGGCCAGCGCCGGAGCGACGTCGGCGAAGGCGGCCAGGTGCTTGTCTATGTCGGCTTCGGTGTGCTGCACGCTGATGGTCCACTGCTCATCCCACCAGTACGGCTGCGCCATGACACCGCGGTTGACCATGGCGAACCAGTAATGCCGCCACAGGTCAACGTCAATAGTCGTCCAATCACGGTAATTGCGGATCTCCTGCGGATAGAGCATCAGCACGCCATTGGCGCCGGCTTGCGCGACATATCCCTGCAATCCCGCCTTGGCCACGGTTTTGCGATAGCCGTCCGTCAATTTCTTGCTGAGTTTGTCCACGTGCGCGTAGTTCTCCCGCGTGAGCACTTCACGGAACGTCGCCAGCCCCGCCGCCATAGACACCGGATTGGTGTTGTACGTTCCTCCGTGAAAGACCTTGTGCTGCGATATCAGGTCCATCACCGAAGGGTGCGCGCCGAAAGCCGCCAGCGGCAGTCCGCCGCCAATGGATTTGGCCAGGCAAATTATGTCGGGACGCACGCCAAAGTATTCCGAGGCGCCGCCCCATCCAATCTTCGCTCCGGTTTTCACCTCGTCGAAAATGAGCAATGCGCCGTGCTTGTCGCACAGCTCCCTCAAACCCTGCAGGAAACCGGGCCGCGGCATGCACATCCCGACGTTCATCAGGATGGGCTCGAGAATCACCGCGGCAATCTCGTCGCGATTCTCCTTGAATCGCCGCTCCACGCTGTTCAGGTCGTTGAAGGTGGCCACGGGAACGCTGGCGACACTGGCTTTGGGCACGCCCAGTCCCCCAGGCACCGAGGCCGGCGCGTTCACATCCCCGAATTCCGGCGCGTGCGGCTTCACGCTGACCAGCGCGGTGTCATGCAGGCCATGGTAAGCGCCTTCGAATTTGATTACCTTGTCGCGGCCGGTTGCGGCGCGCGCCAGGCGAATGGCGTGCATGGTGGCTTCGGTTCCGCTGGAGCCAAAGCGCACCATCTCCACCGGGAAGCGCTGGCAAATTTCCTCCGCCAGTTGCCATTCCATGTCATGCGGCATGCCGAACATGGTGCCCAGCTTGAGCCGCGACTCTACCGCCTTCATGACCGCGGGATGGCAATGCCCCGCCATCAGCGCGCCAAAGCAGAGATTGTGGTCAATGTAGTCATTCCCATCCAAGTCGCGGAAATGCGAGCCCTGCGCCTCTTTCACAAAAATCGGGTAGGGATCGTAAGCGCGGTAGTTGCTGGCCACCCCCAGCGGAATGCGTTTCAGGTTCTTCTTATGGGCTTCCGCCGATTTGGGAGTGCGCTTCTCAAACGTTTCTAGTTCTTTGCGCAATGCTTCATACACGATTTGTAATTCCTTTCGCTGTCGCGAAGAGTAATTGCTAAACGCACAAATGCCGGGGCGTCGCACGAAGCGGCTCCCCGGCTCTAATTCTAGAAGATGTACTTCAACGCGAACTGCAGCAACCTCGGATCGCGGGCCTGGGTGACTTGGCCGAACTGCGACCCATCGGAAGTGTTGCCATCCGGCGTGAAAAACTGCGTGTGGTTGAAGAGATTGAAGAACTCCGCGCGGAAATCAAGGCGCTTTGTCTCCGACAAAGCAATCGTCTTCAGAATGGCAAAATCTGTCTGGCTGATGTGTGGCCCGCAACAAACGGTGCGGCGAGCGTTACCAAGACTGCCGAACAGTGTCGGATCGTAACATCCGAATACCGCACCTGCCGTACAGGGCGGCTGAGAGCTATCGGAAGCATTCTCCGTGAAGCTATTGGGATCAAAAAAGTAGTTGCCGTTCGACTGCGGCCGCATAGTCCGGAACGGCGCAATCTGATTGGGTTGACCCGGCAGTTCGAAATCGAAGCTGTACATCAGCTCGTTATCCGCC
Organism: Terriglobales bacterium; assembly: GCA_036375915.1. Lineage (GTDB taxonomy): Bacteria > Acidobacteriota > Terriglobia > Terriglobales > Acidobacteriaceae > JAICWP01. Next base: position 3,577 of record DASVBI010000005.1, read on the forward strand.
AGCGACTGGATACGAATCGGAAATCCAGTCTGAAAAGTGGTGATTCCGGAAAGGGACCAACCGTTAATCACCTTCCCCAGGGCGCCGCTGTGATGCTGAATGGGCAAATCCCAGTAATAGCTGAATACGATTCGGTGCCGCGCATCAAAGTTCGACAGCGACCGGCTGCGGCGGGGATCAATCGGATTCAGGATCCCCTCGAAGCTCGAAGCTTCATCGAAGGACTTGCTGAACGTGTAAGCAGTGGTGAACTGAAGCCCATGCCCAAAGCGTTTGTCGAGGGATGCCTGCAATGAGTTATATGCCGAATTGGCAATTGTATCCTGAGCAAAAATGCTGCTAAAGACGGGGATGCCGTCCGCAGGACAGCCAATCCCAGTCAGCGGATCGCATTGTGGAGAGGAGTAACGACGTAGCCCCACAAGAGTAATGCCGTTGGGACCAACTGTGGTCCCAGCTGGGATAACGGAATTATTCTGGGCGTAAGGCAGATGAAAATTCACTGGAAGAACGGTTCCTCCCGGAATGAAGAAGGTACTGTCGGCAAAGTACTGGCCGCACGTACCGTCGCCAAGCACGGCGTTCAGATCCAGGCAGGTCTGGGGATTTCCATAGTTAAGATCGTGGGTTGCCAAAAGACGATGGCCCTGAGACCCTACATAGCCTACTTGCAGTTTCAGATCTCTGGCTAGCTCACGCTCGATCGTGAGGTTGTATTGCGCGGAATACTGACTTCGCATTTTCGGCTGAAACTGACCGAATAGCAGAATGGGGCG
>DASVBI010000004.1:0-2819 GCA_036375915.1 Terriglobales bacterium
AGTCGCCGAAGCCAGCCCGCGTCCAGCGGTAGAAGCCGCCTTCCACCGGCATGGCCGTGGTCAGCTCCGCCGCCACCAGCGAGATGGGAATGCACCAGAACAGCGGCAGCACCAGGTGGTAAATCAGGGTCATGCCCGGACCGGAGGTGGTGACCTGGTCCTCCAGCCCGAAGGGGCCGCCGGTGGTGTAGGAGAACATCACCCACACCAGATAAAAAAGACCAGCCTTGCGGATGTGAGACTGGGTCAAAGAGAGCGCCTGCGCCTTATGGGTTCGCCAGATTGTACGGGACGCCGGGCCCGCGGTCGAGCGTGAAGTGTTACTTGAAGGTTAGCTCCATATCTCCTCCACTTTCTAGAGGCCCCCGGGTGCCCATTACGCCCGTAACCTGAATCCAACTCAGCAAGGCGAATGGCTGGCGCCCCTGTGGTACTTTCACCCTTAACAGTGAGCCAATTTCATGACGGAAGCAAAGTGCCGCGTCCCGTCGGCCTACTCCAGCCTTGACGTCGCCGGCGCCGCGCACGGCACTCGCGCCCAGAAGTATGTGGATTTCCTCTGGCGCACCGACCCGCTGGCCGACGCCGTGATGGATGAGTTCGCCCGCATTCCGGAAAGCGAATGGCGGGCGCTGCTTGAACTGGCGCTGGCCAAAGGGATCGAAGCGGTCCCTCATGCTCCGGAGCCGTTGCGCGCCCTGTTTCGCCAGTTGGAGTCCGTTCCTTTTTGGGTGGACCGCGAGCGCTGCAACCTGGGCGGCGCCACCTTTATGCGTTGCCGCCTCGGCTTTGCCGTCCTCGCCATGCTTTCGTTGCCTATCATCTATAGCTGGCCCGCGGGCAACAAGCCGCTGGCGCTCTCTGGCCAGCTGGTGCATCGCGCCTCCCAGCGCCTGAAAGACACCACGCGCTACGTTTTCGCCGTTTGCCAGCCGGATGGTCTTTCCCGTTTCTCCGAAGGCTTCGCCATGACCGTGCGCGTGCGCCTCATTCACGCCCAGGTGCGGCGGTTGCTTCTCCAGTCCGGCCAATGGCGCTCCGACGCCTGGGGCGCGCCCATTAACCAATGCCACATGGCCGGCACCAACCTGATGTTTTCGGTTGGCGTGCTCGACGGGCTTACTCGCATCGGCTATCGCTTCCAGCCTGTAGAACGCGAAGCCCTCATCCACCTGTGGCGCTGCGCCGGTTATTTCCTGGGAGTCGAGAATGAACTGCTGGTGGCTGACGAATTCGAGGGCCATCGCCTGCTCGATCTGATTTTCGCCTTCGAGCCCCACCCCGACGATGATTCGCGCGCCCTGGTTGACGCCCTCATGCAGACTTCATTCGACTATGTGCGCAGCTTCAAGCCCGGGCGCTGTTGCAGCGTAAATCTCTGTTACGGCATCTCGCGCGCCCTGATGGGCGACGAGCAGGCCACCGCTCTCGGCTATCCCAAGACTTTCTGGAAGTGGCTGGTGCCGGCGGTTCGTCCCGGCACCTGGCTGGTGGAGACCGCGCGCCTGTGCAGCAGCCGCGTGCAAGCCCTGGCCACAGTCGCCGGGCCCAAAGCCTTCCGCCATCTGCTGAGCGAGCGCGGGCTCAAGGGACGCACCGGTGATTTCGTCATACCTCGCAAGATAGCGGTTCGCGCCGGCGAGCCCCAATCAACCACTCATGCGGAACGCGAAAGCGCGGCCGCGGGAGGAGGAAAGAAATGAAGGAACCTGCGCGTGTGGTATGCCTCGGCGGCGGCTGGGTGGCTATCTATCTCGCCCGTGCCTTGCGGCCGGCTGTGCGCAAAGGCGAAGTCAGCCTGACTGTGGTCAGCCGCGATAACTATTCCACCGTGCACGGGCTCATCGCGGAAATGCTGACCTGCAAAATTCAGCCGCAGCAAATCAACTCCTCCGTGCGCGAAATGATCGCTCCCGCTCATCTTCATAATGCCGAAATCGAGTCGGTGGACGTCGCCAACCGGCGCGTGCTTACCCGGCGTCTGCTCGATGGGCGGGCCTACACTCTGCCCTACGACCATCTTGTTGTCGGCGTTGGCTCGGTCGAGGACCTATCCCGCTATGCCGGAATCGCCGACCACGCTTTTCCGCTCAAGACCTTCGCCGACTGCTACCGCCTGCGCAATCATCTGGTCAGCGCGGTGGAAATGGCTTCCATCGAAACCAGCCCGGCCGAGCGCCGGCGCTTGCTCACTTTTGTGGTGGCCGGCGGCAACTATGCCGGAGTTGAAGTGGCCTGCGATTTGGTGGATTATTTCCGTTTCCTCAGCCGTACCCGCTATCCCGAGCTGAAGTTCCAGGAGTTCCGGGTTGTGCTGGTGGAGTTTGGGCCCCGCATCCTGCCCGAACTGGGCAAACGTCATCCCTATCTGGTCAGCTACGCCGAGAAGCGCGTTCACCGCCTGGGCATTGAGGTGCACCTCAACACCGGCCTGCACGCCGCCACCGCGGAGGAAGCCATACTCAACTCCGGCGAGCGCATGCCCACGCGCACCATCATTACCTGCACCGGCATGAAGGCTTCTCCCCTGCTCGACCAGTTCCCTTATGAGCGCGATGCGCGCGGACGCCTGCTAACCGACCAGTTCAACCGCGTTCCCGGCGCAACCAACATTTGGGCTGGAGGCGACTGCGCCGCTGTTCCTCATCCTGACGGTGGCACCTGCCCTCCCCTTGCCCACTACGCGCAAAACGCCGGTTCCACCATCGGCACGAATATCCGGCGCATGTCCTCCGGCAAGCCACTGAAACGCTATTCGTTCAGTGGACTCGGCGAGGCCTGCACCCTCGGCCATCGCAGCGCCATTGCCCACATGAAAG
>DASVBI010000502.1:0-12071 GCA_036375915.1 Terriglobales bacterium
CTGTTCCTGCGCAACGCTTCGGCCACCATCATTCCCAGCCTGGCCCTGCCCATCGCCATCGTCGGCACCTTCTCCGTGATGTACGCGCTGGGATACACGGTGGATAACCTCTCGCTCATGGCGCTCACGCTATCGGTGGGTTTCGTGGTGGACGATGCCATCGTGATGCTGGAAAACATCGTGCGCCACATGGAGATGGGCAAAACGCCTTTGCAGGCGTCCCTGGACGGGGCCGGCGAAATCGGCTTCACCATTCTGTCCATGACCCTGTCGCTGGCGGCGGTGTTCATTCCCATCCTGTTCATGGGCGGCATTATCGGGCGGCTGTTGCACGAGTTCGCGGTGGTGATCACGGCGGCCATCCTGGTGTCCGGTCTTGTGTCGCTGACCTTGACGCCCATGCTGAGCAGCCGCTTTTTGCGGCCGCCTTCGCAGGAGCGGCACGGCAGGTTCTACAACGCGACCGAGCGCATGTTCGACGGCGCGCTGCGCTTCTACGACTGGTCGCTGGCCAGGGTGCTGCGCCACAAGCTAGCCACCCTGCTGGTCAGCTTTCTGATTGTGGGATTGACCTTCACCCTCTACGAAAGCGTGCGGACGGGTTTCATCCCCAACGAGGACACGGGGTTGCTCTTCGGCTTCATCCAGGCCCAGGAAGGCATCGGCTTCGACCAGATGGGCCAGAAGATGGCGCAGATCGCCAACATCACGCAGCACGATCCCAACGTCGAGTACACGATGACGTTTTACGGGAGCCCGGTGAACCAGGGCCGGGTCTTCATGCACCTGAAGGACGTGAAGGACCGCACCAACCAGATCAGCGCGGAGCAGGTGATCCAGCAACTGCGGGCCAAGTTCCTCAGCGTCCAGGGCGCGTATGTTTTTCTGCAAGTGCCGCCCACCATCAACGTAGGCGGCAGCCTTACCAACGCGCAGTATCAGTATGCGCTGCAGTCACCCGACATCAAGGAGCTATACGCCGACGCCCCCAAGCTGGAAGGGGAGCTGCGCAAGATTCCGCTGCTGCAGGACGTGAGCAGCGATTTGCAGATCCACAACCCACAGTTGGATGTGAGAGTGGACCGCGACAAGGCCTATGCTCTGGGCCTGACCGCGCAGCAGGTTTCAGACGCTCTTTATTCTGCGTTCGGGCAGCGCGAGGTAAGCACCATCTATGCGCCCAGCAATGAGTATTACGTCATTCTGGAATTGTCGCCGCCCTACCAGAACGATCCCCAAGCGCTTTCCCTGCTGTATGTGAGAAATAGCCAAGGCAAGCTTATACCCCTGGGCACCGTGGCCCAGGTTGTCCCTAACCTGGGGCCGCTGACCGTCAATCACCTGGGACAGTTGCCGGCGGTGACGCTCAGCTTCAACCTCAAACCGGGAGTCTCGCTGGGCCAGGCCACCAGGGCGGTGGAAGACGTGGCCAACCGCATGCTGCCGGCGACCGTCCAGCGCAGTTTCCAGGGAACAGCCCAGGCATTTAAGCAGTCATTCCGGGGTCTGGGCCTGCTGCTGGTAGCCGCGGTCCTGGTCATCTACATCGTCCTGGGCATTCTGTATGAAAGTTTCATCCATCCGCTTACCATTCTGTCGGGGTTGCCCTCGGCTGCGGTGGGAGCGCTGGCCACTCTCATCATCTTTCACCAGGAGCTGAACTTATACTCTTTTGTCGGCATCATCATGCTGATTGGCATCGTGAAGAAGAACGCCATCATGATGATTGATTTCGCCCTGGTCAACGAGCGGGAGAAAGGGGAAAGTCCGGAGGAATCCATTTACCAGGGCGCGCTGGTGCGCTTCCGCCCCATCATGATGACCACCATGGCCGCCCTCATGGGCATGGTGCCGGTGGCTGCGGGCTGGGGAACGGGCTCGCTGCAGGGGCTGGGATTGGCGGTGGTAGGGGGCCTGATCTTCTCCCAGATCATTACTCTCTACATCACGCCTGTGTACTACGTCTATCTGGACGAAGTGCAGAACTGGTTGAATCGCAAATGGGTGCAGCGGACCAGCCGGCGCAAACGGGGAGAAGTGGTGCCGCAGGAGCCTGTGTCTGCCGACTGAAAGAGGCAGGCCCGAGCGTTGTTTTGCAATTGGACTTTTAGATGCAACACGATCTGCAGAATACGGTGTCGCTTCTCGCCCGCACGCCTGCCGCTCTGAATGCCCTGCTGCGTGATCTGCCGGAAAACTGGATTCTAAGCAATGAAGGTGAAAACACCTTCAGCCCGTTCGATGTGGTCGGCCACTTAATTCAAGGCGAACGCACGGATTGGATGCCGCGGGCGAGAATGATCCTGGAATTCGGAGAGACTCGAGCTTTTGAACCCTTTGACCGCTTCGCACAAGCGGGGGGGAGTCAGACCAAGTCCCTGGGCCAGTTGCTGGATGAATTTTCACGTCTGCGGTCTGAGAACCTGAACCAGCTGCGTGGGTTGAATCTGCGCCCGGAAGATCTTCAGCGGCGTGGACGACATCCCGCGCTCGGCGTAGTTACTCTATCTCAGTTGCTGGCGACTTGGGCGGCTCATGACTTGACTCATCTACACCAGATTTCAAGAGTTATGGCCCACCAATACCGGGAGGCTGTGGGTCCGTGGAGCAAGTACCTTGGAGTAATGCACTGCTCCGGACATAGCTCTTAGTAAGATAAGCTATCCAACGGCTCCAGTAATCCCCGGGAAGCAAAAGAACTGCCCACTAAGTGCGGAACCCTCTCTGAATGGCTAAGCGCCGGCGTGTGGCGTATCATGTCAGCTAAGACGTAACTACTTAAATCTGTCTAACATTCAGGATCCAGAAAGGACTCCAGGATGGCGAATCTATCGGCAGTTATCAACCAGCTTCGCCGGGAACGCGACCGGGCATCACGTGAACTTGAACGTCTTGAGCACGCGATTGCGGCTCTTGACCATATCGGCGGAAGCAGAGCCGGCCGTGGAGCCTTCGCAAAGCGGGGGAGCAGACGGCGGCGTAAGCTCTCAGCAGCGGCGCGGGCAAGGATAGCGGCGGCACAGCGGGCGCGCTGGGCGAAGTTCAGGTCGAAGCAGGCGAAGTAGGGTCCGCCTGACTGGCTAACACCTCAAGGTATAACGTATAACTTCACGAGTTGAAAGTCGTAAGCAGGTAGTGCACTTATATCTTCCACCCATGCGGGTAAGCTTTGTAATCAGAATTCCCCAAACCAGTTAGTAGATAAGTACCGTAAGCGGATTGCTAGCCTTCGTCATCGGGCGGGCCGGCCGCACCAGCCAAGTCCTGGGGTTTGATCTTTTCGGTATTGAAGCGGGCCGCACGCTCGCGCATGGTCTTCAGCACTTCTTCGAGCTCAGGAGGTTCGCCTTTAATCCAGCGCAGCGGATTGATGCGCGCCACCACAAAGGAACGCAGATAGGGACTGACCAGCCCGCGCTCCTTCAACTTTTTGACCACGGCAGCTACTTTGTCCTCCAGGTCGAGCACCATGGTTGCGTGCTTCTCGTGAACCTTGATGGCGGCGCGCAGGGGTTCGTCGGCCAGCACCTCCAGCCGCCGCAGAATGGAATGGTAAGCACCGCCGCCAAAGCGCGGGCGGCGCTCGTAGCACACGCCCAGAGTTACCAGCGCGGACTCATCCAGATAAAAGGCGAATTGCGATTCCGGGCGGGAAGCATCTTCCTCCAGCAGGCCGCGATAGATGCGGATCACCTCCAGCGACCGTTCCTTCAGGTTGTGCGCCTTCTCGGTGTTCAGCGCCAGGATCTGCCAGGCTACCTCCGGCTCGGCAACAATCAATGCCGCGATGGCCTTGGCGCCCAGGCGCCGCATCGCCTCCAGGCGATGACGTCCGTTGGGAGTCCAGAAGCCGGCCGCACCCGGCGCCAGCACTGCAATCACAGGATCGAGGAAGTAGCCGGTCCGGTTGATGACGTCGGCCAGTCGTTTGTGATGCGCGTCTGAGAGGTCGCGCTGAAAAGGAGTAGGCTCGATGGCGCCGATGGGCAGAATGGAAAAAAGCACGGGATGCCCGCCCAGAGGCTCCTTGTAGATTCCCACCACGCAACCGCCGGCTTTCTCCACCACTTGGGCGGCGCTGCCGGCCGGCCCTTCCAGTTTCTCCAACCGGCACTCGCCGGCCGTCAGACCTTTGCTGCCGGGTTTGGCTTTGCGCGGACGCCGCCGCGCCGGTGCGCGCTTGACCATGGCCATGATTCTACTTGAGCCGGCAAGCCGGCCGGGTACGAGCGCGGGTTGCGCCGCCTTTGCCGGTTGCTGGTATTGTCTTATATTCCAGCAGCGAGGCCCGTCATGAGCGAACTGGTACAACTCACGCGGCAAGGCAATGTCGCCATCATTACCATCAATAACCCGCCGGTGAACGCGTTAGGCCCGGGGGTTATCGAAGGCCTGGGGGAGGCGCTGCGGCAGGCGCAAGCTGATGCCGGCGTCAATGCGCTGATCGTGGTTGGCGCCGGACGCACCTTCGTGGCTGGAGCCGATATCAAAGAATTTCAGCGGATCACCTCGGGCGAGGCGCCGCGTACCGACGGCCTGCTTACGCTGCTTCCCGCTATCGAAGGCTGCCCCAAGCCGGTAGTCATGGCCATTCATGGCAATGCCTTTGGTGGCGGGCTGGAACTGGCGCTGGCAGGTCATTACCGGGTGGCGGCTGCAGACGCCCAGATAGGCCAGCCCGAGGTAAAGCTGGGATTGATACCAGGGGCGGGTGGCACCCAGCGCCTGCCGCGGCTGGCGGGAGTGGCAATAGCCTTGGAGATGTGCGCCACAGGCAATCCCGTTTCCGCGCGGGAGGCGTTGCGAGCCGGCATTATTGACCGGCTGATTGAGGGCGATCTGATCACCGAGGCTGTTGCTTTTGCCGGCGAGGCCGCCGCCAAACCGGTGGTGAAGGCACGCGACCGCGCCGACAAGCTGGGCACGCCGCAGTCCAACGCTCCCCTCTTCGCCGCGGCGCGCGAGGCGGCGCACAAGAAACAGCGCGGCTGGAAGGCGCCGCAGGTCGCCATCGAACTGGTGGAAGCAGCCACCCGCCTGCCCTTTGAAGAGGGCCTGAAGCTGGAGCAGGCGCGTTTTCGGGAGTGCCTGTTTTCGGAACAGTCGAAGGCGCTCATCCATGTTTTTTTTGGCGAGCGCGAGGTGGCCAAGATTCCGGACGTGCCCAAGGATACGCCTGTCGTCCCCGTAAACTCGGTGGCGGTGGTGGGCGCGGGCACCATGGGCGGCGGTATCGCTATGGTATTCGCCAATGCCGGCATTCCGGTGTTGCTGCGGGAGGTGGACCAGGCGGCGCTGGACCGCGGCCTCGCCGGCATTCGCAAGAACTACGCCACTTCCGTCGAGCGCGGGCGGTTCACACAGCAGTTCGCGGACGAACGCCTGCGCCTGATCACGCCCACCCTCAGCTTTGACGGGTTCGCCGCTGTGGACATGGTGGTGGAGGCCGTCTTCGAGGGCATGGGACTGAAGAAGGAAGTATTCACTCAGCTCGACCGGGTGTGCCGGCCGGACGCGATCCTGGCCAGCAATACTTCCACCCTCAGCATTGACGATATTGCCTCCGCCACCTCGCGGCCGGAGGCCGTGATTGGCACGCATTTCTTCAGCCCGGCCAACGTCATGCGGTTGCTGGAAATCGTGCGCGGCCAAGCCACCAGCAAGCGGACCATCGCCAGTTGCATGCAGTTGGCAAAAAAGCTGGGCAAGGTCGGCGTGCTGGTGGGCAACTGCCGCGGCTTCGTCGGCAACCGCATGTTCCATCCTTACCGGCGCGAGGCCCAGTTCCTGGTGGAGGAGGGCGCTACGGTGGAGGCCGTGGACCAGGCACTGTACGATTTCGGCATGGCCATGGGACCGCTGGCCACCGGCGATCTTGCCGGCCTGGATGTGGGCTGGCGCATCCGCAGGGAACATCGGCATCTGCAAAAAACGGGAGTGCGCCAGCCCCTGGCCGAAGACCGCCTCTGCGAAATGGGGCGCTACGGGCAGAAGACCGGGGCCGGGTGGTACCGCTACGACGAAAAGCGGCGCGCCCTGCCCGAGCCTGGGGTGAACCAGATGGTGCACAAATGGGCAGCCGATGCCGGCATTGCGCAGCGCCAAATTCCGCCGGAGGAAATCGTGGACCGCTGCATTTACGCGCTGGTGAATGAAGGCGCGCGCATCCTGGAGGAAGGAATCGCGTTGCGCGCGGTGGATATTGACATCATTTATCTCAACGGCTACGGATTTCCTGCTTATCGCGGCGGCCCCATGTGGTACGCCGACACCGTGGGCCTGCCGAAGGTGTACGACCGCATCTGCGAGTTCCGCGAGCGTCACGGCGAACTGTGGGAGCCCGCGCCCTTGCTGAAGCAGTTGGCGGAAACCGGCGGAAGCTTCGCCTCGTTCAGCAAGCCGCAATCCGCTGCGGCCTAACTGGCGCAAAGCAAGTTGGCTCAGCTCCTTCCATACACTTGTTGACACCCTTCTAGACGTTTGTTAGAGTCGCGCGGCACTGGCGAGGACTGTCGCCCATGCTCTCCGCAAGCTGCTGGGAGCCAAAGGTTTGTCCCGCCTGAACGGAACACCGCAAGATCAAGATGGCGACTCAACACCACGGTTTCGAAATTCCTCTGGTAGATTTTGCCGCCACGCTGCTGCTGCAGCGTGAAGTGGGGCAGCGTGCCCAACTGATTGCGGAGCAGGCAGCCCACCTCGAGCCGGGCTGCGACGTGGTCGTCTATGTCATTGAGGATCAAGACGATCCCGCCTGGTCGCCCAAAGGACTAAGCGGCGACATCAGAGTTGGCAGCGATAAGCTCGAGTTCCGCGCCGGCACCCTGGGGATGGTAGCCGAATTGTCAGGGCCATACCTGGTGCTGCATGCCTCCCAACTGGCACGTGAAGACTATGCCCACCTCGATGTGCGCCGCACCCTGGCCTCCCTGGCTTACGTTCCCCTGCTGGCTGATGGCACGCTGGCGGGCGCCATCGAACTGGTCAGCTACGACCGCACGCTCTCCCATTCCCTACTCGAGCGGGTCAGCGCCTTGGCCCAGCTCGCCGCTCCAGCCATTGCTTCCGCCGTCGCTTATGAAGGTGAACGCAACAGCAGCCTGCAATCCATTACCCGGGTCACGCAGATGTACGACCTGGAGAAGGTCTTCAATTCACATCTGGAGATGGACGAACTTCTGGCCACCATCGCCGCCAAGGTGCGGGAGGTGATGGGCGTCCAGGCGGCGAACGTTTGGATGGTAGAGGGTGAAACCGTCACCCTGGTGCAACAGGCAGGCGGGGATGGGACGGTGGAAGCGGGCACGCGGCAAGGTCCAGCCGATGGCGTAGCAGGGAAGATTTCCGATGATGGCGAAGCTGTCCTGATTGACGACCCGGAGGACGCACGCCTGCGGGCGCGCAACGGCGAGGTCGAGGAGGGCGCCATCTTCTCTCTGCTGGCCACGCCGCTGATGGACCGCGAATCCCTGGTCGGAGTGATCGAGATTGTAAACCGCCTTGACGGCCGGCCCTTCGACGAAGACGACCAGTTCGTGCTCGCCAACATTTGCGAGACCGCCAGCAACGCCCTGCACAACGCCAGCCTGCTGCAGGCGGAACGCAAGCTGGAGATCCTCCACACGCTGGTGAAGGTCAGCACCGAAATCACTTCCACTCTGAACCTGGACCGCGTTCTGCAAACGGTGGTGAACGGGCCTGCCGCGGTGATTCCCTACGAGCGCGCCGCCATTGCTTTACAAGAGCGTGGCCGGACCAAGTTGCGAGCCGTCTCTGGCAAGCTGCAGATCACTCCCGGCGATCCTGAGACGGCCGATCTGCGCGAACTGATGGAGTGGGCGGCATTCTTTGATTCCGACGTCTCCGCGGCGCAGCACGGGGACGCCATAACCACATCCCGCGAGGACGCAAAGGAAAAATTCCGGCGCTACTTCGAAAGCAGCAGAATGCGGGGTTTTTACGCCGTGCCCCTGCGCGATGAAGAGGGCGGGGTTGGCATAGTTTCCTTCGAGAGCTCCGATCCGGACTTCCTGACCGAAGCTCATTTCGAGATGATCCGCGTGCTGGCTGCCCAGGCCACGGTGGCTATCCGCAACGCCTCGCTGTACCGCGAGGTGCCCTTCATCAATGTGCTGGAGCCGTTAATCCAGAAAAAGCAAAAATTTCTTGCCCTGGAAAAACGGCGCCGCGCCCTGTTTCTGGCGGCCGCGGCTGCTGCCGTTATTTTTCTTGCGGTGTTTCCCTTTCCCATGCGGGTGGAAGGGGGCGCTACCGTCTCGCCCTCCCGCCTGGCCAAAATTGAGCCCGAGGTTGCGGGCGTGATCCGCCAGGTGTACGTGCGCGAGGGACAGCACGTCACCCGCGGCGAGGTGCTCGCGGACCTGGAGGACTGGGACTATCGCGCGGCCCTGGCCGGCGCCGAAGCCCGCTACCAGACCGCGCTCTCAGAGATGAACCGCGCGCTGGCCCACAACGACGGAGCCACGGCTGGCGTGCAGCGCGTACAAGCCAACTACTGGCAGTCAGAGGTTCAACGCGACCAGGCGCGTCTTGAAAAGACGCACCTGCGCTCCCCCGTGGACGGCTGGGTGACCACGCCGCACGTGCAGGACTTCGTCGGGCGAAAGCTTGCTTCGGGAGATAACTTTGCGGAAGTGGCCGACAATTCCACGGTGACCGTAAACGTGGCGGTGGATGAGCCCGACTTGCCGCTGCTGCGCACGGGCGCCCGCGGCTGGGTGAAGCTGGACGGGTTTCCGGCTCACACGTTCCGCGGAACCGTGGACATCATAAGCCCGCAGAGCGAAATGGCGGGTGGCGAACGCACCTTCTATGCCCGGGTAGAAGTTCCCAATCCCGGCAGCTTGGTTCGTGCCGGCATGAGCGGGCGCGCCAAGGTGGCGGTCGGCTGGCATCCGGTGGGCTATGTCCTGTTCCGCCGGCCCGCCATCTGGCTCTACAGCAAACTCTGGTCCTGGTTCGCGTGGTAAGGAGGAGTAAAGATGCGCGCAAGTAGCGCTTTCCTGATTGCGATAATGGCGGCAGGCCTGGTGGGCTGTGGCGACTCCGGGCCGCAGGCGGTCACTCCGGTTCTGGCGGCGCCAGAGCCTTCGGCGCCTGCTGCCGCGAGGCCTCCGGCCACTCCGCCGCAAGCTAGCGGGTTCACGGCGTCTGGTCCGCTGCTGGTCGAGAATCAGGTGGATGTCGCCGCCCAGCGCCCTGGCGTGGTGGCGCAACTGCTCGTAGATCTGGGCCAGCCGGTGCGCAAGGGCCAGCTACTGGCCGCGCTCGACGACCGGCAGCTTACCGCCGAGCGCGATGCCGCCCGCGCCCAGGTCCAGGTTGCGCAAGCCAATCTCAAAGACTGGCAGGCGGAAACCAGGATGGCAGAAGCCGATTTCCGCCGCGCTGAAGGCATGTTCAAGGCCCAGCTCAACACCCAAGAGCAGCTCGATCACGCCCGTTACAAGTGGGAAGGGTCAGTGTACGAGATTGATAAGGGCAAACAGGAGCTGCTGCAACGCCAGGCTGCTCTCCAAGCCGTGAGCCTGGAACTGGAAAAGACCCATATCCGCGCTCCTTTCGACGGCGTAATAGCCCGCCGCTACGTGCGCCAGGGACAAGAAGTGGCCACCGGTGATCGGCTTTTCTGGGTCACAGCGGTACGGCCCTTGCGAGTTAAGTTCACGTTGCCGGAAAAGCTGATCGGGCAAATCAAGCGCGGGCAGATGCTAACTGTGAGCTGCCTGGATGATCCGGGGGCCAGCCATGCGGCCAGGGTGATCCAGGTCAGCCCGGTGGTGGATCCTTCCAGCGGCAGCTTCGAGGTATTGGCGCAGCTGCTGAATCCCGGCCGCAATCTCCGGCCCGGAATGACGGCTAACATCCGCATCGAGAACCCGCGATGAATATTCTCGAAGCGCTGGAAGTTGCTCTTCCAGAGCTCCCTGGCCGCACCGCAAAGCAGCGCTATCCCCAGCTCGACCCGCGGGTAATCGCCCGCGAACACATCGAACAGGGCGCTGCCACGGTGCTGGCCAAGATGCCGGGCGCGGAAAACTTCATCCGCTTACCGCCTTCGCAGTGGAAGCTGGTCCAGTTGTTTGATGGCCAGCGCTCCTACCAGGACATTAGTCGCCAGTCCCACGCAGTTGCCGGCGTGTCCTTTTCCGAAGACGAAGTGCGCCATTTGGCCAACTTCTTTGAGGAAAATACCAACTTTTTCTACAAAACTCCGCTGGAAGAGAACATCACGCTGCACGACAAGCTGCGCAGCCAGCGCCAGCACCGCCGCAGCCGTTTTAGCGACTTGTCGGAAGTGCCCCTGCTGGAATGGAAGCACGCCGACGACTATCTCTCCCGCATTCAGCCCAAGCTTAAGTTCATTTACACCCGCTGGTTTACGCTGCTGACGCTGGCCATGTTTGCCCTCATGTTCTATCTCTGGATGGACCGCTTCCAGGAGATCTGGCGCGACAGCTTCGAATACTACAACTTTACCGATAAAGGGCTTTCTGACCTGGTGGAGTTCTGGTTCTTTTTCGGGGCGATGGCGTTCATTCATGAAACCGCCCATGGCCTCACCTGCAAGAACTATGGCGGCAACGTTGAGAAGATGGGTTTCATCCTGATGTATTTCGCTCCCACTTTTTACTGCGATGTCACCCAGATCTGGATTTACGGCGACCGCTGGGAGCGGGTGGCCACGGTTATCGCCGGTATCTGGGCCGACCTGATGATTTGTGTGGTGGCCACGATTGTCTGGTGGGCCACCCCCGTGGGCATGCCCAGCCATGACCTCGCCTACAAGGTGATGATGGTTACCGGGATTGGGGTCAGCCTGCTCAACCTGAACCCGCTCATCAAGCTGGACGGTTACTATCTGTTTTCCGAGCTCACAGGCGAAGTGGACCTGAAGGAAACAACCACCGCTTACGTGTCCTCGTGGGTGCGAAGAAGCATCTTTCGACTTCCCGTGGAAATCGAGTGGGTTCCTCGCCGGCGGCGGGCCTTCTACCTGATTTATGCCCTGCTCTCCGGGTTTTACAGCTACGGTCTGCTGCTGGTGGTCGTCCTCTTCGTCTATCACGTGCTCCGGTCGTACTCGCCGGACTGGGCCTTCGTGCCCGCCCTGATCATCGCCTATTTCATGTTCCGCAAGCGCATTTGGAGCTCGCTCGCCCTTATGAAAACAGCTTATCTGGACAAGAAGGAACGATTGCGCAAATGGCTTTCGCCTCCCCGCCTGGTGGCCATCACGGTGGTGGCAGCGGTAGTCCTGCTGGCTCCGGTGTGGCCGGAGTTTGTGCGGGCGCCGTTCATTCTGGAACCGGCACGTCGGGCCATCATCCGCGCCCAGGTTCCGGGGCAGGTGGAAGGGGTGTTTATCCAGGAAGGAGAAAGGGTGCAGGCTGGCCAGCCGGTGGCGCAACTGAGCAACCTGGCATTGCAATCACAGGCCGCCCGCGTGCATTCCGACCTGGAAATCGCAACTGCCGGCGCGGTCGAGGCCCAACTCCGCTATTCCGAGATGGCGCCGGCGGAGCATCTGCGTGACCAACTCACCCAACAGGACCGTCTGCTCAGCCAGCAGGTGGCCGAGCTGCGACTGCTATCCCCCATCTCCGGAGTGGTCTCCACTCCACGTCCGGGCGACCTGCGCGGCTCCTACCTGCGGGCCGGCAGCGAAGTGGCGGAAATCGCCGAAACCTCCACCATGCAAGCCCGTATCTTCGTGCCCGAATTCGCCATGCGGGACGTGCGGCTGGGGGCCGCAGTTAAGCTTCTGCCCAGGTCAAGGACTGGCTCCATCGCCGGAACGCTGGACGCAGTCGCGCCCGCAAGCACGCAGGCCGACCCCAGTTTCGTTGAAACCAGCAATCTGAAGGGCATTAATTTACCCGACTACTATCTCGCCATAGCCGGTTTTCACAATCCGGGAATGATGCGCGAGGGACAGACCGGGACAGCCAAGATTTTCGTCCGGCGCCGCAGCCTGGCTGGCTTGTCCGGGGAGTACTTTCGCGATATGTTCACCCACCGGGTGTGGTGAGGCCCCACAAATACAAAGG
>DASVBI010000285.1:0-4802 GCA_036375915.1 Terriglobales bacterium
GATGATCGTCTATGTCCTCGGCCACAACGAATATTTCCTGGTAGAGCCGCACGCCCCGGTGTGGCAGCACTATCAGCCTTTCAAGTGGTACCTTTTGCCGCATGGCCTGGCCGGCGCCTGCGCTCTGCTGCTCGGTCCCATGCAATTCTCTGACCGTCTGCGGCAGCGCTTCACCAAGCTCCACCGCGTGCTCGGGCGCTTCTACGTTGCCGGCGTATTTATCGCCGGGCCCCTCGGTTTCTACATTCAGTTCTTCCAGGAGCGAACAGGTGGCACGCGCTCGTTCAGCATCGCCGCCCTCGCCGATGCCTCCTTGTGGATGCTGACCACGGGCATCGCCTTCGCGTTTATTCTTAAGGGAAAGGTCCAGCAGCACCGTCAGTGGATGACGCGCAGCTTTGCCGTGGCGCTGGTTTTTCTGGAAGTACGCGTTATTCTCGGCGTCACCGGCCTGGAAAACCACCGCCCCGCATCCGACGAAACCGTGGTCTGGATGTGCCTGGTTTTCTCGATTCTTCTAGCCGATCTTGCCCTGCAGATCCAGGAGCTCCGCCGGGCTCGGCCAGTTGCTGCTAAAGTGCAAGCCGCCGCACGTTAAGAGAGCCGGACTTCGCGCCAGGCATCGGAGGTTCAATTTCCGGATGCCGACCAACGCACAAAGACTGCCAATTCCAATGGAAGTGAAGGGGGCTCCAGCTTGGTTGCACGGGCTGCTCGCAAGCTGCCCATCTCCCTTACGCCCGCGCCGGATCCGGCTTCTCGCTCTTCACTCCCAGCTCCGCGAACGCCTTCTCCGCCTTGGCGGCGTCAAACTTCTTCTCCCGCGCCAGCGCCGCCAGCGCCGCCGCCACAATGGACTCGGCGTTGATTTCGAAGTGCCGGCGCAGATGCTCGCGGTTGTCGCTGCGTCCGAAGCCGTCGGTGCCCAGCGACACCAGCCGGCCGCCCAGCCAGGGCGCCAGTTGGTCGGGAACTATCTTCATGTAGTCGGTGGCGGCCACAATCGGACCGTCGTTGCCCTCCAAAGCGGTCACAATGTACGGCCGCTTTGGCTGCTTGGAGGGATGCAGCCGGTTCCACCGCTCCGTAGCCAGCGCATCCCGCCGCAGTTCGTTGTAGCTGGTGGCGCTCCACACATTGGCCGCCACTCCGTACTTTTCCGCCAGAATGCCCTGCGCGCGCAGCGCCTCATTCAGAATGGGGCCGCTGCCAAACAACTGCACCACCGCCTTGCCCGAGCCGGCTTGCTTGAGGCGGTAAATGCCCCGAAGAATGCCCTCGCGGACGCCTTCCTCCATCGCCGGCATGGCATAGTCTTCGTTGTACATAGTGATGTAGTAGAAGCGGTCCTCGTGCTCCTGGTACATGCGCCGCAGGCCGTCCTGGACGATGACCGCGGTCTCGTAGGCGAAGGCAGGGTCGTAGCTGGCGCAGGTCGGCACCGTGCTCGCCAGCACATGACTATGCCCGTCCTGGTGTTGCAGGCCCTCTCCCGAAAGCGTGGTGCGTCCGGCGGTACCGCCCATCAGAAAGCCCTTGCCCCGGGAATCCGCGAACGCCCAGATCAGGTCGCCAATGCGCTGGAACCCGAACATGGAGTAGTAAGTGAAGAACGGAACCATGGGCACGCCGTAATTGGAATAGGCGCCCCCGGCAGCGGTAAATGATGCCATCGAACCCGCTTCCGTGATGCCCTCTTCCAGGATCTGCCCGTCCTTTTCCTCGCGGTAGTAGAGCAGCATGTCCTGGTCGTGCGGGTTGTAGAGCTGGCCCTGGCTGGCGTAAATGCCGACCTGCCGGATGATGGATTCCATGCCGAAGGTGCGGCCTTCGTCGGGAACGATGGGCACCACCAGCTTTCCAATCGTCGGGTGCTTCAGCAGGTGGCGCAACAGGCTGACGAACGCCATGGTGGTGGAGACAGCGCGCCCCTTCGAGCCCTCCAGCCATTCTTGAAAGTACTCCAGCGGCGGCGCCTCAAACTTGAAGGTGGGATGTGCCTCCCGTGTCGGCATGTAGCCCCCCAGGGCCTGCCGCCGCTCCTTCAGGTACTGGATCTCCTCGCTGTCCTCCGGCGGCCGGTAGAGCGCTCCTTCCTTCGCCGCCTTCTCCGGGATGGGTATCTCGAAGCGGGCGCGGAACGCCGCCAGCGCGGCGTCGCTCAGCTTTTTCTCCTGGTGCGTGGCGTTGCGCGCCTGCGCCGAGCCCAGCCCATAACCTTTTACCGTCTTGGCCAGAATCACCGTGGGCGCACCCTGGTGCTGCACCGCCTTGTAATAGGCGTTGTAGACTTTCTGCGGATCCAAACCGCCGCGCGGCAAACGGAAAATCTGCTCATCCGTCATGTCTGCCACCAGGGCCAGTGTTTCCGGGTACTTCCCGAAGAATTCTTTGCGGATGAAGGCGCCGTCCTTAGCCTTGAAGGCCTGGTATTCCCCGTCTACGCACTCTTCCATGCGCTTCAGCAGCAGCCCGCTGTGGTCGCGCGCCAGCAGCTTGTCCCAGGGCGAGCCCCAGATCACCTTGATCACATTCCAGCCGGCGCCCCGGAACGCCGCTTCCAGTTCGTTGATGATCTTTCCGTTGCCCCGAACCGGACCGTCCAGCCGCTGCAGGTTGCAGTTGATGACGAAGATGAGGTTGTCCAGATGTTCCCGCGAGCCCAGCGTCAGCGAACCCATGGTTTCCGGTTCGTCGGTCTCGCCGTCGCCTACGAACGCCCACACCTTGCGCGGCGTCTTGGGAATGATGCCCCGGTTTTCCAGGTAGCGCATAAAACGCGCCTGATAAATCGCGTTGATGGGCCCAATGCCCATCGAAACCGTGGGAAAGCGCCAGAAGCTCGGCAGCAGCCACGGATGCGGGTAGGAGGGAAGGCCCGGGGCGTCCCGCAATTCGTGGCGGAAGTTCTCCAGGTCTCGTTCGCTGAGCCGTCCTTCCAGAAACGCCCGCGCGTAAATTCCAGGCGAGGCATGGCCCTGGAAATAAATCAGGTCGCCGGGCTGGTCACCATAGCTGGCCTGAAAGAAGTGGTTAAAACCCACTTCCATCAGCGTGGCCAGGGAGGAGTAGGTGGAAATATGTCCGCCAATGCCCGGGTCTTTCTTGTTCTGGCGATGCACCATGGCCATGGCGTTCCAGCGGATCAGGCTCTTGATCCGACGCTCCAGGTCCCGGTCCCCGGGATAGGGAACCTCGTCCTCTGCCGGGATGGTGTTCACGTAGGGCGTATTCAACTGCACCGGCATGTTCACGCCCGCCTGCTGCGCCCGCCGTGTGAGGGCGCTCAGCAGTAACGCCGCCTGCGACGGCCCCTCTTCGGCCAATAGCTGCTCAAACGCTTCTATCCATTCGCCGACTTCTTCGTTCTCGCTTCTTACCAGGACTGTTCTCGCATTCATATATCTAGTATGCCAATTATGCTGCCCTTCTGCACAGTGCCCGAGGTCATTCCTGGCGCGAGCAGCTGGTTTGTGGCGCTTCGGAAAAGAAGCATAAACCCTTGTAAACCCTTATCCTAATCCCGCCGAGGAGGTTCCCTAATGCCCTGTGATCCCGAAGTCCTGAAGCAAGTCTCTCTTTTTTCCCGTTTAGATGCGGACGAGGCTGCGATCCTGGCCGCACAGGTCGAACTGAAGACATTCTCCCCGCGCCAGCGAATTTACAAGCGGGGCGACCCCGGTGACCGCGGCTACGTGATGGTGTCGGGAAGAGTGCGCGTCAGCACTGTGGACGAAGATCAACAGGAAGTGGTTGTGGATGAGCCTGCGCCGGGGGAATTCTTTGGCTTCGCCTCCATGTTGGAACAGAGTGTTCACCAAACCGAGGCTATTTCTCTCGAACCGACCGAGTGCATCGAAGTAGACCGTAACGACATTCTGGTTCTGCTGCAGCGCAAGCCTCACGCCGGCATGGACATGCTGGCCTCTTTGGGACACCAGTTCCATGCCTCACAACAGCTGGTGCGGGTACGCGCCAATCGCCATCCCAATGAAATCATCGAGGAAAAGGAGACGCTCGGGGAGCGCGTCGCTGACGCGGTCGCCGCCTTCGGCGGCTCCTGGACCTTCATTACCATCTTCGCGGTTTTTATGCTGGTTTATACCAGCATCAACATCAGCCTCCACAAGGCCGCCTGGGATCCCGATCCCTTCATTCTGCTCAACTTGTTTCTTTCCATGCTGGCGGCCATTCAGGCCCCAGTCATCATGATGAGCCAGAACCGCCAGGACAAAAAAGACCGCCTGCGCGGCGAACTGGATTACGACGTGAACCGCCGGGCCCACGCCGAAATCCAGGGCCTCGCCCATAAACTCAACCTGCTCGGCGACCGGTTGGGTGACATCGAGGATCTGCTCCGCCCCGAGGTGTAAAGCGGCGGACCGTTGGCGCAAGATTGCGAGCCGACTCCTTTGATGTCCATGCTTGAATTGCTTCTCCCGCGCGCGGCCTTTTCGTCGCCCAATTCGATCAGGCCCGTATTTTTGTTGAGGTAAGCGAAAATCAGAGGCCCGTACTAGCCACCGACCTTTTCCAGGTGCTGGAAGTGGCCGCTGGCGACAAAAAGCAGGCTGAACAGGGTCAGGTTGTAGCCCATGTGCACCAGCATGCTGGAGGCCACCGACTTGGTAACGGCGCGCACCGCGGTGAGCACCACGCCGACCACAAACAACACCACCAGAGGCCCCCAGGCGTTGCCCAGTTGTGCGGAATGGAGAAGAGCGAAGGGAATGGCGGTGAAGACAATGCCCAAGCCTACTCCCAGCGGGCGCGCGAGCACGGGATAGAGAAAGCCGCGAAAA
>DASVBI010000273.1:0-2641 GCA_036375915.1 Terriglobales bacterium
ACCATACATTTTGACGGGCTGAGAGCTAATTGCGGGGGGCTGGCCTGGTCGCCTCTGCCTGCTCGTGGGCGTGATAACTTTAGCGCACCAGCGGCCCTGATTCCACGTGGCGAAAGCCGAAGCGCAGCGCTTCCTGCTTGAGGCGCAGGAATTCCTCTGGCGTGTAAAAGCGGGCGATGGGCAGGTGGTCGCGCGAGGGCCGCAGGTACTGGCCCACGGTCAGGATATCTACGCCGCGCGCGCCCAGATCGCGGAACACCTCCACCAGTTCCCTCATGTCTTCGCCCAGCCCGACCATCACTCCCGACTTGGTCACCATTCCGGGAGAGAACTTCTTGGCATTTTCCAGCAGCTTCAAAGTGCGCTGGTAGCGCGCGCCCGAGCGGACGGCACGATAAAGGCGGGGCACGGTCTCGGTGTTGTGGTTGAGCACGTCGGGACGGGCGTCGAGCACGATTTTCAGCGCCTCATCGAGTCCCTGAAAATCAGGAATCAGAACTTCTACCCGGCATTCCGGGGTGAGCTTGCGGATCTCTTCGATGGTCTGGGCAAAAATCCGCGCCCCGCCCAGGTTGTCATCATCGCGGTTGACGCTGGTCACGACCGCATGTTTCAGCCCCAGTGTTGCTACCGCTTCGGCGACGCGGCGCGGTTCATCCCAGTCCAGCGCCCCGGGTCTGCCCTTGGGCACGGCGCAGAAGCCGCAGCGCCGGGTGCAGATATCGCCCAGCAGCATGAAAGTGGCGGTGCGGTGGTTCCAGCACTCGCCGATGTTGGGGCATTGCGCCGATTCGCACACCGTGTGCAGGCCCAGTCCGCGGGCCAGACTCTTCAGATTGTGGTAGTTCTCGCCCACGGGAGCGCGGGCGCGCAGCCATTGCGGCTTAGGCAGCGGCCGTTGCGGCGCAAGGCTGATCTGAACCAGTTCGGCGGAAGAGCCCATCTACTACCTATTTTACACAGCCAAACTTGTGTGGGCACAGGCGCGCTCGCCAAAATGCGCAGGCACTGGCGCCCCGCCTGTGCGGGCGAGCGCAGCCCGAGTCAATCCTTCACCGAGCCTCGCCCGGCGGACAGCCGAGGGCGGCTGTCCCACGTGAGCAGTCACAGGGTGTGCAGATAAGCCAGCAAGTCCTTGATCTGCTGCGGCGTCAGCACATTCCCGAATGCCGGCATGTGGGCCTTGCCGTACTGCACCACCTCCGTGACCCGGTCATCATTGGCAGGCAGCCCGCTGCGCAGGTACTGGTTCTTGAACATATGTTCCAGGCTGGGGCCCTGCAGGTCCTTGGAAGAGTAGGCCTCGTGGCAGCGGGCGCAGGAGTAGTCGAAAACCCGGCGGCCGGCCGCCTGCTGGGGGTTGAGCCCAAGCTCGGTGTCACTTTTTCGCCGCTGCACGTCACAGCCGGCAAGGAAACATAGAATCAGAACCGACCAGCAGATCAGGGGTAGGTTTCTCAATGGGGCACCCAGGGAACGTACAATAATAGAGCAAAGACCATGGCGGTCGCAGTCAAACGCGTTTACGAGAAGCCGGTGCGCTCCGACGGCGCCCGCGTGCTGGTGGACCGCCTGTGGCCGCGCGGCGTTCGCAAAGAAGCGGTCCACACCTGGTTGAAAGATCTGGCCCCTTCGGACGAGTTGCGGCGCTGGTTTCACGCCCGGCCTCAGCGCTGGGATTTGTTCCGCCAGCGTTATCTCAAAGAGTTATCAGGCGAGCAGGCGGCCGAAGCCTTGGAACAGCTTTACCGCCTGGCCGAGACGCGCAGCAAGTTGACCCTCCTGTTCGCCTCGCGCGACCTTGCGCACAACAACGCCATCGTGCTCAAGCAGTTGCTGGACGGCATGCGCAAGCCGCCCACGGGCACCGGACCGGCGGCTGCGGCCGCTATGCCCGGACGGCAGCGGGCGCGTGCCCGGCGGCCGAGATGATTCTTCGCCCGCTCAGCCCTTCCGGATGCTCCGAAACTATTCCCGCCTGGAAAGCGGTAGCCGCGGCTCAGAAACAGAGCGCGCCCGCGTGGTGGCTGGTCGCGCAGCCCGATCACGCGGCGCTGGCCGGAGAGCTGGCGGCCCAGTTTGCCGCGCCCGGCTTTCACATTTCTGACCGCGAAGTCGTGCGGGCCATTGCGCTGCACGATGCGGGCTGGGCCAAATACGACGGGGGTGGCGAGGCGGGCGGCGGCCAGAATACCGCCCCCCGGTTGCTTCACGATAGCTCTGGGCGCCCGCTCTCCTTCCTCCAGGCCCCGGTGGAGATGTTCGTGGAGGCTTGGACCGCTTCCATCGCGCACACGGAGATAGAAGCCGGCGCCACTGGCGGGCTGATGGTCAGCGGCCACTTCCGGCGCCTGGCCGAACACCGCCTGAATTCGGTTGAAGACACGCCCGAGGATGAGGCCCGCATACGCGCCTTCGTGAGCCACGAAACCCATCAGGATGAAGCGCGCTTTCGCCGCCAGTCGCGGACGCGGGCCGAGCTGGAGCGCCTGGTGGATGTGCTGCAGTTCTGCGACCTGCTCTCGCTGTATCTGTGCTGTGGATCGCGGGCCAGCGTTCAATTTCCGCAAGCGCTCGGCCCGCGTCCGATTGTGCTGCGGCGCAGTGGGGGATTGTGTCTGCTGGAGCCTTCACCCTTTGG
>DASVBI010000515.1:0-2182 GCA_036375915.1 Terriglobales bacterium
TCAAGCTTTGGGCCAGGGTTGAAGTCGAGATAAGGGGCCCGGCGGCCACGCCGGGCCCGTTCATTTCAGTAACATCCCTACTCATCCTGAGCGCAGCGAAGAGCCTGCCCTGAGCGTAGCCGAAGGGACCTGCTTTTCAGCCGATGTCAGCACGCCGCCGGTTTCGGTACAATACTTCCATGCTGATGGAAGCCGACAAAGTGATGTTTGAGATCTACCGCGAGACTGCCTACACCGGCAAATACCGCGTGGTGTATTTCACCGAGTTGAACGAAGCCAACAAAGAGTTTGAGATCAACCGCGCCCTCTCCGGCGAGCACTTTTACGACGGCTTCATCAAGAACTTCCGCAAAGAAGAGGCCAAGGACCACATTGACGCCCTGCTCAAGCGCCTCAATGAGGGTGAAAAGCTCACCCCCGAGGACATCGAGCGTGAACTGGCGCCGTACACGCCTGAACCCAGCAATTAGCCGAAAAGCAGCCATTAGCATTTAGCACTTAGCCCCTGCCGTGTGGCCGCCGCACTTTGTCATCCGAGTGAGCGCGACCGAGCGAATGTGAGGGAGGGCGAATCGAGGGACCTTGTGCCTGTGTGGGGCAAAGACCTAACTGCTAATTACTATTTGTAAATTGCTGCCGCTAAGTGCTTGCTACATATAAACTTTCCTCGATTTCGGAAAATCTGCGTTATAATCCCTCCACCTATGGCGAGCGTACCCGGGACAGAACCCAAAGCCCCCGGCATGGTGCCGGACGAACTGAAATCGGAGCCCCGATCCAAGGGCATTGTCACTCCCCGCAAAAAAAAGCCGAAAGAGTTGGCGGTCATCACCGAGTGCTGCACCGGATGCGCCGGCTCGCCCGCCTGCGTCGAATACTGCCCGGTGGAAGACTGCATGTTCTGGGTGCCGGATGAGGACCACCCGCCCTTCGGCCGCATTCAGGTTGATCCCATCTTGTGCATCGGGTGCAAAAAGTGCACCAGCAAAGGCCCGGACGGCGCTTTCCTCGACGGCTGCCCCTGGGACGCCATCGCCATGGTGGATACCACCGAGGTGGAAAAAGAAGTCGGCGTAATGACCTACTGACGCGAGGGATCATTTGGCCGCATTCACCGAGGCGTAAGTTCTGCGAATCTTGGCGGCCAGATGTGGGTTACTTGTCTTACTTGCCGTTATTCACGGGTGTTCCTCGGCAGCTTTCCTGGAACTGATATCCAGCATCTAAACGGGGGAAACGGGCAGCTGCGACGCGGGCAGGGCGCCAGGTGCTGGCCCCTCTTCACTTTATGCCACCAGCCGTGGACAAGCCCGGTAACATCATGCTCGCCTCCATAATTGCCCTGATTGTGGTTTTCCTGCTGGCGGGTTTCTGGCTGCGCTACCACAAGACCGCGCCTACGCCCTCCATAAAGGGCACGCCCATGTCTTCCCAGTAGTCAGGAGTCAGCGGAGACGAGTAGTTTGTAGTTGGCAGTTAGTAGCTGGTGGTGAAGATCAACGATTTCACCAACTACCAACTACCGGTTTTCCGTTCTCTGCCTTATCGCGTGCTCGGTCAGAATCGCCTGCTGGCGAACCCGGTCTGCAAGCCCGGGCTGCTCCCGCTCGTAGCGCGCGATGGCGGGCAAATCATCAGCCGTTCCGATCACATATAGAGCGCGCAGTGCCTCCCAAACCTGGTTTTCTCCAGGGTCCACCACCGCCAGTTGGGCTCCGGCTTCAACCTGGGCTCCACGCGGCATCTCCACCGTAGCCACTCGTCCGGTAATCGGCGAACGCGCTTCCATTGCCTGGCCGCCGCTGCGGATGGTCGCCACCAGGCCGCCTTCCCGTACCGCCGTGCCCGGCTTGGCGGTATCGGTCACCATTCCGGCGGCGGGCGCGGTAATGTTGGCGGACTGCAACAGGGCTACGATTTGCGGCCGCCCGCTGGCATCCCCAAATCGCACCAACGCCAGGGCGGCATTGCCTCGCACCATCAGCGCCGGGTCCTGCAGCATCTTCAGCAGGGTCTGGTGGAACTCGGGCACGGAGGTGTCCTGCCCCATGGCCCAGGCGTCGGTATTGCGGATCTCGACCGATGGGTTATTGGCCAGCGCCACCATGTCGGGATAGTACTTTTTCGCCGCCGGATCGTTGCGCGACATGCGCTCCGAAAGCTGCACCAGCGCATGCTGGAT
>DASVBI010000467.1:0-2799 GCA_036375915.1 Terriglobales bacterium
CCGGCAAGGACATCCTGGAGGGCATTGATGCCCTGGTAAAAGATGGCATCGCCGACCCCAACCAGCTCGCGATTGCCGGTTACAGTTATGGCGGATACATGACCAACTGGCTGATCACCCAGACCACCCGCTTCAAGGCCGCCATGACCGGCGCCGGCGCGGTCGAGCATGCCGCCAACTGGGGCAACGACGACCTTACCTACGATGACGCCTTCTATTTGGGCGGCCGGCCCTGGGAGGCAGCGTCCATGTACAACCAGGAGGCCGCGCTGTGGCAGATCAACAAGGTGACCACGCCCACTCACATCGTCGGCGGCTCCCAGGACATCCGCGTCAGCATCCTGGAGCAGTACCTGCTCGAGCACGCGCTGGGCTCGCTGGGCGTGCCCTGCACTTTGCTGCTCTTCCCCGGCGAAGGTCACGGTTTGGGCAACAATCCCTGGCACGGCAAAATCAAGGTGCGGGAGGAGCTCAAGTGGCTGCAGAAATACGCAGGCGGCTCGGCCGCAGCCGCGCCGGCCGCTGATGATCCTGAGTAGCGAAGGCCCGCGCCCACGGAAGAGACGTCACTCGCTACGCCTGTGCGACGGTTACTCTAACTACCAGCACTAACTACTTGTTTCCGGCTGTCTTCTACTGCTTGTGGCCTCTTCTTCGGGCGCGCTGATGGTGGGCGCGGGCGCAGCCGGACTGGCAGCGGCGCAGGCAGCTCAACGCGGCCGGCAGGTCACGATCCCGGAGGCGCGCGGGGCAAGCAGCCGAACGGCAGCTGCCTTCATCCAAGGATTCAGCAACTCAAAACAAACTTGAGGTCCGCACATGTGGAGATTCTCTGCACTCGTGGGGTGTTGTTCCCTGCTGTTGGCCAGTCTGGCGGCGGGGCAAACATCGAGCCAGCGTTTGCCGGCATCAACCGCCGCGCTCCCCAACTCGATTCCTGAGGGGACCAGGTTCATCATTCGCCTGAGCGACAAATTGGATACCGGCAAAGTGAAGACGGGTAAACACTTCCAAGCCAAACTGGCGGAAGACCTGAGCGCTCCTGGAGGAGCCATTATTCCGCGCGGCAAAAGGGTGAAGGGGCACGTCAGCGCGGTGGACCGCGGCTTTCACGCACGGCTGCTGCTCAGCTTCGACGAAATTGAGACCCAGCACGGGTGGATGCCGCTGGTAGCCACAGTAACTGGGGTGCCCGGGGAGCATGCGGTCAAGCCGCCCAAAGCCGAGGGCGATATCGAGCGCAAGGGGCCGAGCAAGGGGCGGATGGTTGAAAGCGCGGCTATTGGAGCCGGGATAGGCGCGCTGGGAGGCGTGGCGGCGGGCGGCAGCCATGGAGCCGCCATCGGAGCGGGCGTGGGCGGCGGCGCCGGTCTAGGCGCGGGTCTGCTGACCGACCGCGACCTCAGGCTCGACAAGGGACAAATGTTGGAAGTACGCCTGGATCGTCCGCTGCAGGTGCCGCTGCACTAGAATGGCGCTTCCAGCCCGGGGCACAAACCGTGCGCGCCTGGCTGGAGAGAACAGGGGACGCGAAATGACCAGAAGGCTTGCCCTCTTCAGCGCGGTGATGCTTCTGCTGGCTGCCGCCGCCGGGGCGCAGGAACACCCGGCGGTGACAGCTCAGCCCAATACCATCTACGTGGGCGCGGACGGCAGGTACGACTCCGCACCCGACACTGTGCTGGTGCAATTCAACATTTCCGCCCAGGAGGAAACCGCCAAGGCGGCCTATGACCGGGCTAGCCGCGCCGCCGAGCAGATCCGCCAGATTCTCCGCTCCAACGGCATCGAACCCAAGGCAGCGGAAATAGGCTTTTTCTCCCTGGAGCCGGTGTATGACTATCGCAATCCCAAGCGCAAGCTGATCGCCTATCGCGTGAACAGCAGCGTTTCCCTCAAGCTGAAGGATTTCGCCAAGGTCGCGCCCATTGTTTCCCAGGTTTCCGATATGGATGTAACCGCCGACCAGACGGTCAGCTACACCCTGGACAATGTGGATTCGGCCAAGCTGAAAGCCGCGGAAGACGCCTACCGGCATGCCCGCGAAGAAGCGGCGGCGGTGGCGGGAGCGGCGGGGAGGACCCTGGGCGGACTTTCCTACGCTTCGGTGGACACCTATGAGCAGGTGCGCGTGGTGGTCCCACGGATGGCGAGAGCCATGGGAGCAGCCGTGGCAGCGCCCGCCCCCACCGAACAGTTCACGCCGCAGAAGATCACGGTGACCGCGCATGTGAACGCGTTGTTCGCCATGAAATAGCTATGGGGGGAGCAACTCGAAGACGGGATAATTGCCCGCGACCTCCACAAAAGTTTGCTCCGGCGAGCCCGCGGGTACAGGGAAATAACGCTGCACTGTGGTTTTGAAGCGGTCGAGATAAGCCTTGAGCAGTTCCGGCTTGTCGCTGTCGGGAATGGCGCGAACCCGGTAACGCTGGCGCATTCTTCCCTTCTGGAGCGTCAGCTCGCCGGCGGCTTCGGCGTTGCGCACCCACTGGGTTTGCCCGCGCGGCGCCACCAGGAAGCGCTTGCCATTCAGTTCCAGCAGGTCAACGGGCGTGGAGTAAAGCTTGCCGCTCTTGCGCCCCCGCACCTGGACCAGGTAGTTGTGCGGCAGTCCCAGGCCCAATCCCACCAGCACACCGAAAGCGCGATTGAAGAAGCGCTCCACGGCGGTGGCCTTGTGGTATGACGCCGGCTCCGGGCTCATCCATGAATTGTAGTCCCGCCAGGCGGACAGACTTGTCACTGGCTGGGAAAAAACGGAAACAGCCGGCGAATTTCCTGTTCACTGGGCTGGCG
>DASVBI010000608.1:0-2764 GCA_036375915.1 Terriglobales bacterium
TCCAGGCTGGGCTTGCGGAAGAGCAGGTTGCCCTCCTCGCCTTGGCGATTGAACCCGTAGCACAGGAAACGCTGGCGAATCCGCTTTAGCAGCTCCGCCAGTTCCGCCGAGGGCGAGGTCACGTACACCAGCACGTAGTCGCCGGTTGTTGCCCGGGTCTGCAGCACCTCCTGGCGAAGGATAGGAGGAAACAGGAACGTATCCCTGCGCCGCAGAGGGGCCTCGAAAAATGAGATGACCAGGTAGGCATCGCAGCCGCGCGTCATGAAGCGCGTCACCAGTTTGGCGGCGGCGGCATCATTGCGGCACTCGCGGGGATAGGAAATCTCCGCCCGCGTCAGCAGGTGCTGGTTGTCAATGGAAATTACCGGCACACCCAGGTGGTGCGCCACTCGGCAGGAAAGCGGCTCAAAATCGGTGATGACCAGCTCAATCGCCCACTGCTCCGCCAGGCGCGTGAGCTCCCTGATGCTTCGGGCCGCGCGTGGCGCCTTCAGCAGGTTGCCAATAATGGTTTTGCGGTAGCGCACGCGGTTGCGCACGTAGGCCAGGCGCAGGCCATAAATCTCGGTGACTTCGAACTCGGACTTAAGATTGCGCAGCCCGCGGTCGAAGGAGACCACGTTTACCCTGTGCCCCTCGCCTTGCAGGTGAGTGATGATTTCCTTGGCGCGGGTGGAGTGGCCTGAGCCTTCCCCGTTCACTCCGTAAAGAATGTTAGCCATAAATACGGCTGATTGTAGGTGGAAGGGGGAGTTGGAAGCTATTAAGAATCACGGCGCCAGGAATCATGCCGGCACAGGCGCTTTCGCCTGATGCTCAGGGTGAGAGCCGGCCCAAAGCTGTACATCGAATCAGCGGCCGGCGCCGGCGGCAGCCGCAACCGCCTTGGCCGCCTTCTGCGGTGCCACAGCGGCGATCGCCTCCAGCAGCTTTTCCGGCGTGTAAGGCGAGTCAATTTCCTTGTCTACGCTGGGATGCCCGTGGGTGGAGTGCAGCACCAGTACCTTGGTGGCCTGATTGGTCTTCTTCACCATGTAGGGCAGGTGGTGACGGTCATTCTTGTTCAGCGTGTCGCCCAGGATCACCAGGTCATAACTCTTGCGGCGCACCGATTCCTCCACCGCTTTGCGGCCAGTCACCTGGTCCACGGCATGCCCGGCCTTCTGTATCTGGGCCGCCTGCGAGGCAAGCAGTTCAAGATCGTCTTCCGCGTAAAGAATGGAAAGTTGGGCTGGTTTTTGCATGGCTTGGTTTTATGGAACGTCTCCGGGAGGCACAGTACCAAGCGCGCCTGCCCTCGGAAACGTCACCAAAGACCAAGCCCCGCAGGGGTCTCGCAACCCCACTAAACTAAGCCACTTACAGCCGTCGCTCCGGCCTTGCCAGCCGCTTCATGTGGCGCGGGCGACCTCGCCCCGCGAACCTGGGAGCCTCATCGTCAACCCGCGACGCACCTGCGTGGGTACAGCCGCCCAGGGCTGTCCGCCGGCGCGACGGCGGAACGCCTACAGGTACTTCAGCGTGTCAGCGACCAGCTTGTGAGTGCCGGTGTAGGAGTCGCCGCCGCCTTCCCACTCCATCGAGCAGTATCCGCGGAAGCCGCTGGCTTTCAGGATGCCGAAAGTCTTGGGAATATCAATGCGGTAGACCTTGCCGCCGTCGCCCTCTTCTGAATCCTTCACGTGGCAAATGTTATAGGCGTGGCGGAACATGGCCGTTACCGCGCGGTAATCGAAATCGGCGTTGCCCGTAAGCATGGAGTTGCAGAAATCAGGCAGGGCATGCAGCCAGGGGCTGTTCACCTTCTTGACCACGTTCACAATGAAGAAAGCATCCTCGCTGACCAGGTCGTCGTTTTGCAGGTTGACCACCACGTTTTTGGAGGCGGCGTAATTCACCACCTGGCCCAGCGATTCGGCGGTGCGCGCCACGTCGGGCTTGGAGCTCTTGGAGCGGCCAATGTGATTGCGAATGCTCGGCGAGCCCACCGCTACGGCCACGTCTACCCACTTCTTGCCCAGGTCAATGGCCTTCTGCCGCACCGCGGAATCGGGATCGTAGTAGCTCTCTTTGCCGCCCATGGGAATGTCCACAATGTGGCAGCCCGCTTTCTGCACCGCCTCACGAAACTGGCCCAGGTAGGTGGCGTCGGTGGAGGCGAAGTGCTCGCCCAGAGGCTCAATTTTGTTGACCTTGAATTCCTTCACCACCATCGCTGGAAAGTCCAGCAGGGTCATGCCCGGCTTGCTGCGGTCGCGATAAGTGTTGCTGGGACTGTCAATCCAGAAGCGGAACGGCCAGGAAGCGACCGAGATGCGCTCGCGGGGCGAGGCAGGAAAAGTCATGTGCGGACCACCGGTCGCGGCTTGCAACTTGCCGCCCAGAATTTCCAATCCTGGCGCTGCCGCGCTCGCCGCCACGGCCATGCCCAGCGAACTTTTAAGAAACCACCGTCGTGAAAGAGGGTTCATGAGGTTCTCCGGAACAGAGATGCTTGCGCGCAAGCAGTATTTCACAGCTGCGTCAGAAGCAGTAGCCGCCACCTAGGGGTCAGCAGGCATGCCTTCCGCGAATGGTTGGCGCCTTCTTATTGTTGAAATGGAACCCTGTAGCGCCGCGCCAATGGAGGAACCAGGACGAAAGCCAAGGCTGGCCCAGCATACCTGCGCCGCGCCACCGCATCTCATCCAGGAGATGGAGGCCAGCAAGACTCGCAATCCGCGCCCCCTATCAGCTAAAGAAAAGGCCGCGCTGGCTCTGG
>DASVBI010000152.1:0-11142 GCA_036375915.1 Terriglobales bacterium
CGCATCCGATCAGCTCTTGCCGTTGCTCATCGAGGCGAGGAATTCCTGGTTCGTCTTCGACTTCGCCATCCGCGAGAGCAGCAGCTCCATCGCCTCGACGGGCGACAGCGGCGTGAGCACCTTGCGCAGCACCCACACGCGATTGAGGTCCTCCTTCGGCAGGAGCAGCTCCTCCTTGCGGGTGCCGCTCTTCTGGATGTCGATGGCGGGGAACACGCGGCGGTCGGCGAGCTTCCGATCGAGGTGGATCTCGCTGTTGCCGGTGCCCTTGAACTCCTCGAAGATCACTTCGTCCATGCGCGATCCGGTGTCGATCAGCGCGGTCGCGATGATCGTCAGCGAGCCCCCTTCCTCGATGTTGCGGGCCGCGCCGAAGAAGCGCTTCGGCCGCTGCAGGGCGTTACTGTCGACGCCGCCCGACAGCACCTTGCCCGACGGCGGCACGATGGTGTTGTAGGCGCGCGCCAGGCGGGTGATGGAATCCAGCAGGATCACCACGTCGCGCTTGTGCTCCACCAGGCGCTTGGCCTTTTCGATCACCATTTCCGCCACCTGCACGTGGCGGGCGGCGGGCTCGTCGAAGGTGGAGGAGATGACCTCGCCCTTCACCGAGCGCTGCATGTCGGTGACCTCTTCCGGGCGCTCGTCAATCAGCAGCACCATGAGCACCACTTCGGGATGGTTGGTGGTAATGGAGTTGGCCACGTTCTGCAGCAGCATGGTCTTGCCGGCGCGCGGCGGGGAAACGATCAGGCCGCGCTGGCCTTTGCCCAGCGGTGTGAGCAGGTCCATTACCCGCGCGCTCACGTTCTCGCGCGTGGTCTCCAGCTTGACCCGCTCCTGGGGATACAGAGGCGTCAGGTTGTCGAACAGGATTTTGTTGCGCGCCTCTTCCGGCGATTCGAAGTTGACCGCTTCGATCTTGACCAGGGCAAAGTATTTTTCGCCCTCGTGCGGCGGGCGCACCTGTCCGCTGATGGTGTCGCCCGTCTTCAGGTCGAATTTGCGGATTTGCGAGGGTGAGACGTAAATGTCGTCCGGCCCGGGCAGGTAGTTGTAATCCGGCGAGCGCAGAAAGCCGTAGCCGTCGGGCAGAATTTCCAGCACGCCCTCGGCAAAGATGTGGCCTTCCTTTTCACTCTGCGCCTGCAGAATTTTGAAAATCAGGTCCTGCTTGCGCAGGCCGCTGGCCCCTGGCAGGTCCAGCGAGCGAGCTATGCGGGTTAGCTCGGTTATGTTCTTTTCTTTCAGTTCAGCGATGGTCATGTTCACCTACGGGATTTTTACAAAGGGGGGTAATTCGGGAGGCAAATCGCCGCTCCGGAGCGAGCAGCGGAGTTGAGTCTAAGCAGCAACCCGCCGCCGCACCTCGGCAACGCCTTCAGGCTCGGTTACGGCCTCCTGCCTCTCCGAGCCTGCAATCCGATGCAGGACTTCGTTCGTTGTTTCCTGGATTCGGGTATTAGGCTTATGGAACTTACGCGTTGCCTTGGAAGCAAGCTGGCAAAGCATATAACGGTTCTTCATAGAATGTACAGCGTCAAATACCAGATCAGAGCGCATTTCCTTGTTTCCCTTTCCTTTTATGAAGTTAGCAGCCGCCTGAGCGGCAACATACGAGCCGCAGCTTCCACCAGGACCCTTCCTGGTCACTGACGTCTAAAACGCTGAAAATGCTCGGGTGGCGACCTCAGACGACCTAATAGATGCGTTTCAGGGCTGCCAAGTTGCTCTTTTTTGTGGCGGTAATTTTTATAACTCAATTCCTGCCCAGGGGCTATTAACCGCCAAGATGCGTCAGACACACCAGCCATACTGCCGCTGAAAATCGCTCAGCCTCACCCTATACACGCTCAGCTAAGTGGGGTCAAGCGTCATGTTAGGACGGCCGGCTAATTCCAGTGCAAAAGCTGACCCGAAATGGCCTATGCCCAGAATGTACGATCCAGCGTACGGTACTGAATAGCTTCCGCAATGTGCTTGGGCTCAATCACTTGGGCCGCTTCGAGGTCGGCAATCGTCCTCGCCACTTTGAGAATCCGGTCATGCGCTCGTGCCGTTAAGCCCTGCTGCGTCATGGCCCGCTCCAGTAGCCTTTCGCAGTCGGGATTCAGCTCGCAGTGTTTGCGGATCTGGCGGGGAGCCATCTGGGCGTTGCAGTAGATGCGCTCTCCAGGACCTGAAAAGCGCTGTAACTGCCTTTGCCGAGCTTGAATTACACGTCCCCGAATCTCCGCCGAACCCTCCGGGGCGGAGGCGGAGCGCAACTCCTTATAGTTCACCGCAGGAACGTCAATGTGGATATCAATGCGGTCCAGCAAGGGCCCTGAAATCTTCGACATATAGCGCTGGATCATGGCGGGGGTGCAGTGGCACTCGCGGCTGCGGTCATTGAAAAATCCACAGGGACAGGGGTTCATGGCGGCTGCCAGCATGAAGCGCGCCGGGAAGGTGAGGGACATGGCGGCGCGGGCGATGGAAACGGTTCCGTCCTCCAGCGGCTGGCGCATTACTTCCAATACGTTACGGGGAAATTCCGGCAGCTCATCCAGGAAGAGCACCCCGTTGTGGGCGAGCGAGACTTCACCAGGGCGGGGGATGACGCCCCCGCCGATGAGGCCGGCGTCGGAAATTGTATGGTGGGGAGCGCGGAAGGGGCGCACTCCGACCAGCCCAGCGTGGGGATCGAGCACCCCGGCCACGCTGTGGATTTTGGTGGTTTCCAGGGCTTCTTCAAAGGTAAGGGGCGGCAGAATGGTGGGCATGCGCTTGGCCAGCATGGTCTTGCCGGAACCGGGGGGGCCGATCATAAGAATGTTATGGCCGCCGGCGCAGGCCACTTCCAGGGCGCGCTTGGCGGTGTGCTGCCCGCGCACATCCTTGAAGTCCACGGCGTACTGTTGAGCTTCCTGCAGCACGGCATCGGAATTCATGGTCACCGGCGGGATGCCGTTCTTGCCGTTGACCAGACCCACGACGTCCATGAGCGAGCGCACCGGGTAAACGCCAACGCCGGAAACCACGGCGGCCTCGCGGGCGTTGATTTCGGGCACCACCAGGCGAGAAATTTTCTTGCCGCGGGCGGCAATGGCAATGGGCAGGGCGCCGCGCACGCCGCGCACGCCGCCATCCAGGGACAGTTCGCCGACGAAGACGTAATCAGGAATTTCTTTTGCGGTCAGGCCGCCGTAAGCGCCGACGATGCCGAGGGCCATGGGCAAATCGAAGCCGGAGCCTTCCTTCTTGATGTCGGCGGGAGCGAGATTGATGGTGATGTGGGTGGGAGGGATGTCGTAGCCGCAGTTCTTGAGGGCGGAGCGGACGCGCTCGCGGCTTTCGCGCACGGCGGCATCGGGCAAGCCAACGGTGACAAAGTGGTCTTCGTTGGTGCGAATGCCGGAGACGTCAACCTCAACTTCGACCACGTTGGCGTCAATGCCATAGACCGCGGCACTCAGGGTCTTGAAAAGCATAGCGGGGGCTACAAGAGCACGAATAGCAGATTCCGCCGGTTGGGGAAGTGATAGCAGTCACGGGGAGGGGTGACCGGGGAGAATTGAGTAATTGTGTAATCGGGGAATTGGGTAATGGGAAGGCAAAAGCAGGTGCGGGTTCTCAGGTACACTGCGCGGCACAACCGCCGCACTCACGCCATAAGAGGGGGCTTGGTTGGACCATCACCGCGGACATCAAGTGTTTTCGAGGGCAGCAACGGCAGCAACGGCCTTTGAGGGTTGCAGGCCAATGCGGCAGAGCAGGTCCCTGAATCTGGGGTCCTGGCGAAGGCAATCCAGACGGGGCTCGA
The DNA here is from genome assembly GCA_036375915.1 of Terriglobales bacterium. GTDB lineage: Bacteria > Acidobacteriota > Terriglobia > Terriglobales > Acidobacteriaceae > JAICWP01. Next base: position 3,806 of record DASVBI010000152.1, read on the forward strand.
CGTTCATGTAGGCGAGCCAGCCCGACCTCTCTTCGTACGCTTTTTCCAGCCATTGGAAAGCTGTGTCAATCTCGCCCAGCGCGGCATGGATAAGGCCGACTTCATAGGAGGATACATAGCGGTTCTTGGATAATTCCCTCAATTTATCCAAAACTTTAACGGCGTTGTCCGCATCGCCGGCGACGGCGTAGGCGTGTCCCAACTCAGACAAGGTAAGCGTGGCGCCTCCGGAAAGCTCGACCGACTTCAGCAAGTTATGCACCGCTTCCCCTGCCTGGCCGGTTTGTTCATAAACAAGGGCAAGGAAGAAGTATCCCCAATGAAAACTGGGTTCCATATCCAAAGTTTTGCGGATCTGTTCCACAGCCAATTCATAGCGTCGGGCCATAATGTAGTGCCAGGCCAAGTGGATGTTTATGATCAGATCCAGGGGATCCAGTTCCAGGACGGCCAGGCTCTCGGCGAATGACTCTTCGTGCCTGCCGGTGGCGGTGAGGTAGTGAGAATGCCAGTGACGCAAATTTGCGTAGCCGGGATTGAGTTTGAGAGCACGTTGAAACTGTGTTTCCGCCAGCTTCCATTCCCAGTCGTAGTGCATGCTAGCGAACGCCAGAGACGTGTGGGCCTCGGCCGAGCCGGGATCAAGCTCGAGGGCTTTTTGCGCCGCCAACTTGGCTTGAGGGATGGCGATAGCGGGTGCGACTGCTCCAGATTCCCATCCTGCCAGCGTATTGAGCGTATCAGCCAAGCCCACATAGGGCAGCACAAAGCGGGCGTCGCGCTGGATGGCCTGCTGGAAGTGTGAGATGGCCTTTTGCAGCATGTCTATGTGAGGACGTTTGTTCCAGAGGTAACGGCCCCGGAGGTAGAGGTGGTAGGCCTGCCGGTCGGGAGTGTGTGCCTTAGCAGTAAGGTCGTTCTGTGTGCGGTTTAGCTTGTAGTGAAGCTGTTGGGCTATATCAGCCGTGATCTCGTCTTGCAGGCTCTGGATAGCCGCCATCTTGCGGTGATACTGCGCACCCCAAATGTGCCGGTTGTCGGCAGTATCCAGGAGCTCCACAGATATAGAAAGCTCATCGCCGTGCTGGGCAACTTCACCCATGAGCAGGGCTCGGACTCCCAATTCCTGCCCCACGCGATGGGGATCCACGTCCTTGCCCTTGTAACGATAGACGGAATTACGCGCGATGACCTTTTTCAGGGCCGAGATTCGGGACAAGGTCCGGATAAGACTCTCGGTCATGCCTTCACTCAGGTATTCAGCTTCGGAATTCTGAGTGTGATCATGAAAGGGGAGAACGGCTAAGGAATCGATTTTGCGGCCGTGACGCTGAGGGACGATGTCCGTATGAGCAATGAGACGGTACCCGCGCCGGGGGACGGTTTCGATGTAGCGCGGCCGATCGGTGTCCTCCTGCAGGGCCGCACGGAGCTTGCGAATGGCGGTGTTGAGGCCCACGTCGAAGTCCACGAACGTGTCCTCAGGCCAGAGCGCGCGGTGCAGGTCCTCGCGCGAGACCATATCGCCGGGGTGCTGCAGCAGTATAGCGAGAAGACGGAAGGGCTTCTCCTGAATGCGCACTCGGCTGCCCTTGCGGAATAACTCGCCGGAGTTCAAGTCCGCTTCGAAGCTGCCGAAGCGAACGCGGCTGCCATGGCTCCGCTCAGTCTCCCCCGTGCCCTGCATGACAGATCCTCAAGTCAGAAACAGTTCAGAAATAAGTTATCCGCAGTGCATTGCAGGCGGCGCCCCTGGAGCAGCAGACTCCACCGCCTAGATGGGCCTGTGTGGGGGGAGTTTACCACCGACGCCTAGGGGTCTCAAGGCTCGGAGGGGTGCAGCGGATTATATGCCCCGAGAGGTGCCAGCCATTGCAGGCCAGGCATGACGAAAGGAGACTGGTTATGAAGCAGGAAAGCAAAAATCGCCTTAGCCGCAGCATGAGGATTCTGCCGGCGGTTGTTCTGATTGGAGCATTGAGCAGCGCAGCCTCAGCGCAGAACGCGGTCACATTCTGGAATACGATTGCGGCGCGAACAGCTGTGCAGGGCAAGGCAACGCCGGGGATGGCGGGCATGTTTCTAGCCTATGCGGATCTGGCAGCTTTCGATGCGCTCAATGCGATCCACCCCCGGTTCCAGGCTTACGGCGGCATCCAGCCGGCGGCATCGCCGGGCGCCTCGGAATCGGCGGCGGTGGCGGCGGCCATGCACGATGTCCTGGTGCATTATTTTCCCAGCCAGGCGGCCTCGGATCCGAACGCGACCCCGCCATTTATAGGCCTGGATGAACGCTATGCCGATTACCTCGCGTCTTTGACTGACGGCGCTGCCGCCATCAACGCCGGGGTTCAAGTTGGGCAGCAGGCCGCGGCAGCAATGATCGCGCTACGCAATAACGACGGCGTCTTCGGGGTAAACAACTACGTTTTTCAAACTCCAGGACCGGGAGTGTATCAACCGACGCCACCGTTTCCGTACCCTGGAGCGCAGACACCCTGGATCGCCAACATGACCCCGTTCACCATGAGCAGCGCCGGGCAGTTTCTTCCCGACGAGGGTCCCACGCCGCTATCGAGCGACCAGTGGGCGGAAGACTACAACCGCACGAAAACCTATGGATCGCTTACAAGCACGGCCCGCAGTGCGGAGCAAACAACCATCGGTTTGTTCTGGACAGCGCATCCGGCCATTCCTTTCACCGGCATGTTGAATGACCTGGCAACGAGTCATGCGCTGGGAGCGCTCGACTCCGCGCGCCTGTTCGCCATGGTGTTTGCGGGTTACAGCGACGCATTCATCGGCTGCATGAATGCGAAATACACGTTCAATTTCTGGCGGCCGGTGACGGCGATACAGGAGGGGGATACTGACGGAAATCCAGACACGGTTGGCGATCTAAATTGGGCGCCGTTGGCGACGACGCCTAACCACCCTGAGTACCCGGCCGCCCATGGGTGCGTCACGGGCGCCATCACCAGCATTGTGGCTTCGTATTTTGGAACGCGGAACGTGACCTTGCATGTGACCGCGACGTACCCGGTTCCAGCGGCGCTGGGCGGCGGCACGGTAACCGCAACTCGGACGTACAACAGTACCGATGATTTGTTGAACGAGGTGCAGGTTGCACGCATTTATGGCGGCATGCATTTCGCCCACTCCATCCAGCAAGGAACCGTACTGGGGCAGAAAGTAGCGCGTCAACTGGCGCGACGATTTTTCCAGCCGCTGCAGTAGGGTGATCGGGATGGTGAGCAGTTCGTGCCTTCTTGCCTCTTTCCACCCTTGGCGAACGGCCCAGGGTGGACCCTTTGTATTGTGGTTGCGCAAGGCGTACGCGGGCGGCGGGGGCGCCCGCGTCACAAATTGCTCTTAGTGAGGAACGTCAGGCGCCCACCTCACGAAAAAATTGGCTGACCGCGGTTGCTTATTGCACACCGACCATGTAGCTGTTTTTCGATTTGGTTTTGATCGCTACCATTTGCGTTGCGGGCGGTGCGCCCAGCAGTGAGTCGGCGAGGGCGATGGTTTCCAGCGCCTGAATTTCGGGATCGGGGATGCTGTTGATGGCCTGCAGCGCGGTTTGCGGAGAAATGCGGGTTGCCAGGGCAACGAAACGGCGCCAGGCAGACGTGGAAGGCCACATGGCTTTGAACGCCTGGTTGGGATCGTCGGCGTCGGTATCGGTGGCGTAGAGTTTCTCGGCCAGCTTGAAGCCTTGGTCCACGACCTTCTTGGCGGAATCAGTGTTGCCCAGTTTGAGGTAGTCATCGCCGGCCCCGGCCAGCATATCGAATTGAACGATTTCCCGCTGAATGGAGGGAATGATTTTCATCAGCTCATCGAGTGCATTGGCGGCGTAACCTGGGCTGGTCTTCAAGATCGCGCCCGCGAGTTTTAGCAGTGCCAAGGCGCGCGTGTTGTGAAAGTCGGGCAGAGACATGGCGGCGGCGATCGCCTGCTTGGGATCCTTTTCGGCTTGGGCGATGATTTGCCGGATCTGAGGCTGCAGTTGATCGTCGTAGCGGTCGTCGGCGGAGGACTCGCCAACATTGGCGGAACGCATGGAAATGCTGTCGGGTAATCCCTCTTCAGGCGCAAGCGATTGCAGGCCGTTGGGGAACTGCTTGAGGGTGTTCTGCAGATCGCGGTCGTCCTGCAGCAGGCGATCGGCGCGCTCCGGATCAAGCGCCCGCAAAAGCGGCATCAGCTCGAATAAGTTGTAATCATAGACCGAAGTGAAGGAGGCGGCGCCTTTCTCCGCCCCGACAGTAATCTGCATTTTCGCATCGGACTGGCGGGCTTGCTTCAGCACCTCGTCAATCGCCTGTAGCACCAGATCGGGGGGGAGACCCTGCCAAGTGCGGCTGATAAACAGGGCAAACTCATCCATGCCAGGGTCGCTCTTATGATCGTGTTGAGTGTAGCTGGCCAGCGCCTGGGCAAAGAGGTTCTGCCTATCGGCGGCCATCTCCGGGGGCAGAGCTCGGATTAGATTGCTGCCGATGATGTACGGGAACTCCTGGTCACCTAACTGCCCGAGCAAAGCATTCGCTTGGGCGAACTGCTTCTTGCGTGTGTGGTACATGATCAGCCGGTTTATGGCGGCGCTGCGCGGGTACCCGGTGAGCTGGGGGATGAGCTGTTCGCAGTAGGCGGGGTCGAGCGCGACCAGGCGATCCAGGATCTGCCCCTGCAGCCAGGTTTTGTTGGAAGTTTTCGGGTAAGAGTCGTCTTCTATGGACAGGCTAGCCTGGAAGGCGTCGCGCAGGGCAGAGAGTGCCTTGTGCCGATCAAGCTTCTCATACCCGCGGGCAATTTCCATTAAGGCGAAGGTGCGCATGATTGGGGAGAGACCCTTGGCCGCACCGGCCTGCTGTTCAAGGAGGTTGAGGCCGACCTGGTGCTGGGGAGTGAGCTTGTAGTGGGCGGGGGACATAGTTTTTGCTTTGGGAGCCTGTGCGCTCAGCGGAAGAACCAGCAGTATGGCGAGTGCTACGTTGGCGAGATGCATGCGGGGCATGGGGCCCTCCGCAGAATATGTGTAGCTTGAATTGTAGGCAGAAAACGCGTTCGTAGGCACGGTTTTTACGAAGATGTTCGGGTTTTCCGCTTTCACCCTGCTGGGGTTCCAATTTGGTTTACGCCGATTTCCCCGGGCTTGCGCCCCGGGGCTACATTCTTTCGCCGCTGCGCGCCGCATGCGGGCGGCGGTGCGGCGGCGCCGATTCCACAGGGGCTGAAGCCCAAGTTGGATTTCGTGATTCATCCCACGGCTGAAGCCATGGGCTTCCACGGTGCAACGAACCTTCACAGAAAAGTGGCACCCGGGCGGAACGCCCGCAATACCAAAGAGCAGGTCCTTCACGGCGCTTCCTCGCTTCGCTCGGTCGCGCAGCTCAGGATGACAGTGTTTAGACGGTCAGCGTTCGACGGCCATGGCCACGGCATTGCCGCCGCCCAGGCAGAGGGCGGCGACGCCCTTGTGTACGTCGCGGCGGATCATTTCATAAATGAGGGTCACCAGCACGCGGGCGCCGCTGGCGCCGATGGGATGTCCGATGGCCACCGCTCCGCCGTTCACGTTGACCTTGTTGGGATCGAGATTGAGTTCGCGCAGGATGGCGACGGACTGCACGGAGAAGGCTTCGTTGAGTTCGTAAAGGTCTACTTCTTCATTCTTCCAGCCGGTCTTTTTCCAGATCTGGCGAATGGCGTCCACCGGGGCCATCATCACCCACTTGGGGTCCATGCCGCTGGTAGCCTGGGCGACGATGCGGACCATGGGTTTGGCGCCGAGTTCCCGGGCGCGGCGGGCGCTGGTGACGACGACGGCGGCGGCGCCGTCATTCACGCCGGGAGCGTTGCCGGCGGTCACGGTGCCATCCTTCTTGAAGGCAGGCTTGAGGGAGCGCAGAGCTTCGATGCTGGTGTCCTCGCGCGGTGATTCGTCCTTGTCGAAAATCACCGGCGGCGCGCCTTTCTTTTTGGCAGGAAGTTCAACCGGCAGAATTTGCGATTTGAAGCGGCACTCCTTGATGGCGGCCACTGCCTTGCGGTGGGAGTTGAGCGCGTATTCGTCCTGCTCTTCACGGGTGACGTGATACTTCTCGGCCACGTTCTCGCCTGTGTTACCCATGTGGTAGTTGTTATAAACATCCCACAATCCATCATTGACCATGGAATCTACGATCTGGGCATTGCCCAGGCGATAGCCCTTGCGCGCCTGGGGCAGCAAATACGGCGCGTTGGTCATGGACTCCATGCCGCCGGCGACCACGATTTCACTGTTGCCAGTCTGGATGGCCTGGGCGGCTAAAGCCACGGCTTTGAGACCGGAGCCGCAGACCTTGTTGATGGTCATGGCGCCGACCTCCGGCGGCAGCCCGCCGAACAAGGCCGCCTGGCGCGCCGGATTCTGTCCCAGCCCGGCGGAAACCACGTTGCCCATGATGCACTCGTCCACCTGCTTGGGGTCGAGGTTGGCGCGTTTTACCGCCTCGCGCACCACCATGGCGCCGAGCTGCGTGGCGCTGAACTCGGAAAGAGAGCCCTGGAATTTTCCCACCGGAGTGCGAACTCCGGAGATGATGACGACGTCTTCGAGTGCGGGCATACAGTGCTCCTCTGGCGGACTTGCGAACTACACATTATAGGATGCGAGGCGGCGCGAATCGAAGCGGCGGAGAGTGAGGGAGGACGGCGCGGGGAGAGAAAAGAGCAGAGAAAAGTTTTTGGAACTGGTTTTGGCGTTACCAAGGTACTTGGATGTGGCGGTGATCTACTCACATGAATGTGATTTTTCTCTTGACATCGTTTTTCAATGACTCTATACATCAATCAGTTGCAACAGAGCACCGTTGCAAATTCCATGATGAATGGAAGGGAGAATAGTTCAATGGCAGCTAAGAAGAAAGCAAAGAAGAAAGCGAAGAAGCACTAAGCTTCGCCTGAAGCATACCGGGGACGCGATGAGCGTCCCCGAAGTTTTTTGTGGGCAAGAAATTTCGTCCCCGCCAAAGTCTCTCCCTTACTTCCTCCTCTCTTGATCCCGCCGGGCATCTCAGGCTTGGCTCGTTTCGTCGTATGGGTTCAGGTGGAGTTATGGCATGGGTGATCGGGAGCCTGGGAATCATGATGGGAACTTTCGTCGTCGTTCTGGGAGGAGATGACGAGAAGCGACCGACTTGGCCTTACCGCAAGCTGGGCTTGTTTCTACTGGTGACGGCGGTGGTGCTGATGGCGCTAACGCTGATCAACGCGCTGATACTCGGGGTGTAAAAGACCGGAGGACGCGGGGGCCCCGCGCCACAAAGAATTTCTGGTGCCGGCCTTGG
>DASVBI010000087.1:0-6695 GCA_036375915.1 Terriglobales bacterium
TGTGGCCGACCAGGCTGATGCGGAAGATATTCTGCAGGACGTCTTCTACGAGTTCGTGCAGGCTTACCGCCTGATGAAGCCCATTGAGCAGGCGGGCGCCTGGCTGTTCCGCGTCGCCCGTAATCGGATCATTGACCTCTACCGCAAACGAAAGCATGACCCGCTGCGCGAACCGCCCGCGCTTGCCGACAATGTGGAGTCGCTCAACTTGCCAGACTTGCTCCCGTCACCGGATTCGGGGCCGGAAGCGGCGTTTGCCAGAAGTTTGCTCCTGGCCGAACTGGATGACGCCTTGGAAGAGCTTCCCGATGAGCAACGGGATGTATTTATTGCCCATGAAATCGAGGGCCGCAGCTTCCGCGAACTTTCTGCTGCAACCGGCCTCAGCGTGAACACCCTGCTTTCGCGCAAGCACTACGCCGTGCTGCACTTGCGCCGGCGGCTCCAGGCCATCCACTCCGAGTTTACGAAATAGTGAGGACCGCAATGAAAGGTCGGATAGCACGGGTAATCAAGATCGTGGTGATAGGAATAGTCGCTATTGTAGTGTTTGGTCTTGTGGTCATGAGCTTGTGGAACTGGCTGATGCCGGCCCTGTTTGGCTGGCGGCTGATCACCTTCTGGCAAGCGCTAGGGCTGGTGGTCTTGAGCAAGATTCTTTTCGGCGGGTTCCACAGCCATGGCGGCCGGCGCACGCATTGGCGGCGCCGTATGCGCGAGCGCTGGGAACATATGACGCCCGAGCAACGTGAGAAGTTCCGGGAAGGCATGCGCGGTTGGTGTGGTCCCGCCAAGGCTGAGCCCAAGGCATGAAAATGTAGGACGGCTGCGCCTTGGCTGGTGCTCAGGACCTCAATATACGACAACAAAAGGAGCGGCCGGGTCCGGGGGAGGAAACCGATGAAAGCCGCCATCTACACGAGGTACGGGCCGCCGGAAGTTCTCCGCATCCACGACCTTGACACCCCGGTGCCCAAGGACGATGAAGTATTGCTCAGGGTTCACGCGGCTTCCGTGAACCCCTATGACTGGCACTTTCTGCGAGGCATTCCCTACGCGATGCGCATCCAGTCGGGGCTGCTCAAACCGAAGGCCACTCGCTTAGGAGTGGATGTTGCCGGCCAGGTGGAAACAGTTGGGGGCAAGGTCACCGGGCTCAAGCCGGGCGACAAGGTGTTCGGCACCTGCCAGGGCGCCTTTGCTGAGTATGTGTGCGCTTCCGAGCCGTCATTTGCCCTCAAGCCAGACAATGTCAGCTTTGAGCAAGCGGCTTCGGTTCCAATTGCCGGACTCACCGCCTTGCAAAGTCTTCGCGACAAGGGACGCATCCAGTCCGGCCAGAAGGTCTTGATCAACGGTGCGGCGGGTGGTGTAGGCACCTTCGCGGTGCAGATCGCCAAGTCCTTCGGCGCGGAAGTTACCGGCGTATGCAGCACGAGAAATGTGGGCATGGTCTGCTCCCTCGGCGCCGATCACGCCATTGATTACACCCGCGAAGATTTCACCAGCAGCGGGCAACGTTACGACCTGATTTTCGACCTGGTGGCGAACCATTCCTTGTCCGCATGCCGGCGCGTCTTGAATCCTAAGGGGATTTATCTCGTCGCCGGAGTAGGACCGGGGAAGTCGGTCTTTATTCTTCTGGCTCGCGCAATTGAGGGTCCTTTGTTGGGAGTGTTCGTCCCCCAGAGATTCTCCGTTTTCGGGGCGAAACTGAGAAAAGACGACCTGATTGTCCTGGGCGAGCTCATGCGGACGGGAAAGGTCACACCCGTTATTGACCGAAGTTACCCGCTGAGTGAAGTGCCTGAGGCTTTCCGCTACCTCGAACAGGGCCACGCCCGCGGCAAAGTCGTAATAACTGTCTCCTGAATGCGCTTCGCGCAAGCTACACTCTGCTCTGAGCCCGCCGGGGTTTGAATCCTGCTTCGGCAGGGCACGGCTTCAGCCGCGCCGCACACGGCCTTTCTTCTCCTATTCCGAGCGGACTTTAGTCCGCAGGGAGTGGGCTAGCGCTGGCTTTGTTAGCCGCGGAGCGGCACAAGAATGCAGCCCACGGCGTGAGCCGTGGGTGAACCTGCGGTTAATCCCCCACCTGCTGCTCATGCTGCTCCAGCAGCGGCTCTTGCAGCGCAGGCTGGGCGAAGGTTCTGCGCGCCCCGCGGCCCAGGTAATTCTGCAAAGAATCCATGTAGGTGTAGAACACCGGGGTCAAATAAAGGGTAACAATCTGGGCAAACACCAGCCCGCCTACCACCGAGAGGCCCAGGGGCCGCCGCGCGTCCGCCCCCGCGCCCATACCCAGCGCGATGGGTATGGTGCCCATAATTGCCGCCATGGTGGTCATCATGATGGGGCGGAAACGGATCAGGCAGCCCTGGTAGACCGCCTCTGCCGGCGTGCGCCCGCCCGTCCGTTCCAGTTCCAGAGCAAAATCCACCACCATGATGGCATTCTTTTTCACGATGCCGATCAGCATAATGATGCCCACAAAGCCGAACAGGTCGAGCTGCATGTGGAACGCCATCAGCGTCAGCAGCGCTCCAAACGCCGCCGCCGGCAATCCCGAAAGAATGGTCAGAGGATGGATAAAGCTTTCATACAGAATCCCCAGCACGATGTAGATCACCAGGATGGCCATGCCCAGCAGCATGCCCAGCCCGCTCAGCGACTGTTGAAATGCCTGCGCGCTGCCTTGGAAGCTGGTGGAGATGGTCAGGGGCAACGTGTTCGCCGCCAGGCGTGAAATCTCATTCACCGCATCGCCAATCGCCACTCCCGGCTGCAGGTTGAAGGAGATGGTCACCGAGGGCAACTGCCCCATGTGGTTCACCGTCAGCGGCCCCAGGTTGTTCACCAGCCTGGCCACCGTGCTCAAAGACACCAGCTGCCCGTTGGCGCAGCGGATGTACAGCTCGGAGAGCATCTGCGGATCGCTCTGATACTTGTCTTCCAGCTCCATGATCACCCAGTATTCGTTGTTGGGCGCATAGATGGTGGAGATCTGGCGCTGGCCGTAGGCGGTGTAGAGCGCGTCTTCAATCTGCTGCGGCGTTACCCCCAGCGCGGAAGCCTTGTCGCGGTCAATTTCCACGTTGGCTTGCGGATTCTTGATCTGCAGGTCGGTGGTCACGTCCTGTAGCCCCGGCAGGGTCTTCATCCGGGTCGCCATCTGCTGGGCATACTTGTAGAGCTGGTCGGTCTGCGGACTCACCAGCGTGTACTGGTAGAGACTCTTGGTAAGCTGGCCGCCGATGCGGATGGACGGCGGGTTCTGCAGGAAAACGCGTACCCCGGTCACTGTGTCCAGCTTGGGCTGCAGCTCCTGCATGATGTCCGCGATGCCCATATGATGCTCGAACATTGGCCGGATCGCGTGCACCGCCCAGCCCACCACCGGCACCTTCCCATAATCGCTGTCCAGCCGGTCGTAGAAGGCATTCTTGGTGTATGGCCGCTTGGGCAAATCCTTCAGGTGGATAAACATGCGCCCGATGTTCAGGCCGGCGGTTCCGTTGTCGCTCACGCTGGAGAAGAACTGCAGCGTGTTGGGATCGTTCCAGACAATGTGGTTCAGCTGCTCCTGGTGCTGCTTCATGGCATCGAAGGAAATGCCCTGCAGCGCCTCGCTGAAGCCTACGATTTCCGCGATATCTTCTTCCGGCAGGAAGCCCTTGGGGATTACCCAGAATTGCCACGCCGTCGCCAGCAGCAGACCCAGTCCGACCACCATCACCGTAATGCGGTGCCGCATCGCCCACTGCAAGGTCACGTCATACCAGCGCAGGCTGCCGTCAAACACGCCCTCCAGCGCGTTGTAGGTGCGCCCGTGCCTCTCCCCCAGGTGCGGCCGCAGGAACCGGCTGCACAGCATGGGCGTCAGGCTCAGCGACACCACGCCCGAAACCAGAATGGCGGAGATAATCACCACCGCAAACTCGTGCAGCAGCCGTCCCAGAATCCCGCCCATAAAGAACACGGGCAGGAACACCGCCGCCAGCGAAACCGTCATAGAGACGATGGTGAAGCCGATCTCGCGCGACCCTTTCAGCGCCGCCTCGAGCACGCCCTCGCCCTGCTCCATGTGGCGCACGATATTTTCCAGCATCACGATTGCGTCATCCACGACGAAGCCCACCGAGAGCGTCAGCGCCAGCAGCGACAGGTTGTCTTCCGTGTAGCCCAGCAGGTACATCACCGCAAAAGTCCCGATAATGGACATGGGCAGCGCCAGGCTGGGAATAATGGTCGCCGACAAATTGCGCAGGAACAGGAAGATGACCAGCACCACCAGGATGATGGCCAGAAACAGGCTGAACTTTACGTCATTGACCGACTGTTGAATGGAGATGGACTTGTCATACTCGGTCGTCAAATACATCGCCGGCGGCATGATGGCGCGAAACCGCGGCAGCAGCTTGTTCACCGCATTGACGATCTCAATGGTATTGGTGCCGGGCTGGCGCTGTACCGCCAGGATGATCCCGGGGACAGCGTTGATCCAGTTGGCGATCTTGGTGTCCTGCACGCTGTCATACACCTTGCCGACTTCGTCCAGGCGCACTGGCGAACCGTTCCGGTAGGCCACGATCAGCGGCTTGTAAAGCGCCGCCTTGGTCAGTTGCCCGTTGGCGTACACCGTGAACGCCTTGTGCGCGCCGTACATGGTTCCCGTCGGCAGGTTGACGTTGCTGTTCTGCACCGCCTGCGAAACTTCGTTGATGCCGATCTGCCGGCTGGCCAGCGCGTCCGGGTCCAGGTCAATGCGCACCGCGTACTTCATGGAGCCGTAGATCTGCACCTGGGCTACGCCTTTGACCATGGAAATCTGCTCGCCCAGCAGCGTCTCCGCGTACTCATCTACCTGCGAAAGCGGCAGCGTGGGCGAGGTCAGGGCCAGGTAAAGAATGGGCTCGTCCGCCGGATTCACCTTCTTGTAGGTGGGCGGCGTGGGCATGCCCTGCGGCAGCTGGTTGGAGGCCGCCGTAATCGCGGTTTGCACGTCCTGCGCCGCGGCGTCAATGTTGCGCGTCAGGTCAAACTGCAGCGTGATCTGCGTCGTGCCCATGGCGCTGGTCGAGGTCATCGAGCCTAGGCCGGCGATGGTCGTGAACTGCTTTTCCAGCGGCGTGGCCACCGCCGAGGCCATGGTGTCAGGGCTAGCCCCGGGCAGGTTGGCCGAAACCGTGATGGTAGGGAAGTCAACGTTGGGCAGGTCGCTGACCGCCAGGTTGCGGTAGGCGACAAGACCGAACAGCAGAATGGCCAGCATGATCAAGCTGGTCATTACCGGTCGGCGAATGAAGTCCTCAGCAACGCTCATCGCTGTCCCTTAGCTGTCCTCAGAGGCTGTTCTTGATGCTGACCTTCACTCCGGGCACCAGACGCACCTGCCCGTCTGTCACCACCGTCTGGCCGGGCTGAATGTCGTTGGCCGCGACCACTGATTCGCCGTTGATGGTGCGCAGTACCTTCACCGCGCGTGAATCCACCGTCATATCCGGCTTGACCAGAAAAACGTAGTCGCCCTGCTGCCCGGTCAGCACTGCTTGCGCCGGCACCACCACCGCGTTTTCCTGCTGCGTCAGCCGCAGCACTACATTGACGAACTCGCCCGGCCACAGCCGCAGGCCGGCGTTGGAAAACGTCCCCTTCAGCTTGATGTTGCCGGTCGAGGGATCCACCGTGTTGTCCACAAAGCTCAAATACCCCATCTCCGCTCGCGAATTGTCTGAAGGCACCGCCTGCACCGGCAGCCGCCCCTTCGCCATGTAGCTTTTGATTTGCGTCAGGTACTGCTGGGGCACATTGAAATCCACGTAAAGCGGGGAAACTTCGTTGATCACCACCAGCACCGGCACGTCGTTGGCTTTCACCACCGTCCCGGGATAAATCAGCTGGCTGCCGGTGCGCCCGCTGATGGGCGCGTAAATGGAGCAGTAGGCCACGTTCAGCTTTGCCGTCTGGATGTTGGCCTCGTCGGCTTGCACTGCCGCCTGCGCTGCGTCGAAGTTCGCGCGCTGCTGGTCGTATTGTTCCTTCGGGACCACCCCCGCCTGCGACAATTTGCTATAGCGTTCTACCTCCACCCGGGCCAGCTCCGCCGCCGCTTTATCCTTGGCCAGGTTGGCTTCCGTCTGCTTGAGCGCCGCCACGAATGGCCGGTCATCCAGGCTGATCAGCAAGTCCCCCTGCTTAACGTACTGGCCCTGCTGGTAATGCACAGCGCTCACAATGCCGGCCACCTGCGATTCCACCGAAACGGTTTTGAAGGCTTCCCCGGTGCCGATGGCGTGCAGTTCCACCGGCATGGGTTTGACTACTGCTTTGGCGGCCATCACCGGAACCGCGTCGGCCACCGGCGCGGGCGCGGCCTTCTCCGCGCAACCGGTGAGCAGGAGAACAGCCGAGACCGGTAGAACGACGGTAAGTTGTAGCAGGCGATTCATTTGTAGAAACGGCTGGACCCGGCGGGCGACGGCTGGGGCGCGGTTGCTCTTACCAGCCGCTAGCAACTTCTTCCAGGTTAGCGATTATACAATCACGGGAAAGGCGGCCGGAGACTCGCTTTCTGAGCCTTTACAATTCTCGCTACAAGCCAGCTGCCCGGCCATTCGCCAGGCCCGGTCTGGGTCCAAACTCAGCCCAAAAACAAAGCTGGGTACGTCTTCCTCTTCACTTCATCGTCCGCTGTA
>DASVBI010000529.1:0-5034 GCA_036375915.1 Terriglobales bacterium
ATGCGCTTCAGCCAGGCGTGCAATTCCAGCAAGTACAGGTCGCTGCCCAAAAAACCGGGAATGACCACCACTCCCGACTTGTCCCCGTGGGGCACGCCTAAGCCGTAATAGACGGGGGTGGCATGCAGGAGGAGGAGCTCGGCGGCAAACAGGGCCTCGGTCCAGAGGGAGACCTTCGCCTCAGCCCGCTGCCGAATATGATTACGCCCCGCAGCCATTTGCGTGATGTCGGAACTGCTATTAGAGCCCCGAGTTGCCTGGAATCATGCGGCCACGACCCGCATGGGGGCGGGCGGGAGGAACTTCCCCGGGTGGCACGGCTTGCGCCGCGCACCGGCAACAGCCTACACCCAATCCCGGCAAAACGCTACGCGACCCGCGCACCGTGGCCGCGTCAAGAAGTGACATAAGAAGGCTGGCGTACCCCGCCCAATTATCTGGATACGCCAGCGCACGCCCCCGCACAAGCAAGTGGGACGCAGAATTGCGTTTTAGACCGCAGCTGCGCGGGCCATGCCCTCACCTTTGACCGGACGGGCCGGGCGACGCGCACGGCGCGCCGGCTTGCTGGCGCGCTTATGCCCGTTTTGTGGTTTCAGCATGACGCCCATCAGCTCCTTCTGGGCGTCCACGAAGCTCTTCACGCCCTCCCGGGTCAGTTCGGCCAACGGCATCAGCGGAAGTGGCCGCATCAGCTCCATGGTCTTACCCGCGGTTTTCAGGTTCGCGTTCATCTGCCGGCCGGCTACTTCGAACAGGTTCTTCTGCGCCTCAAGGAACGATTCGGTGGCCTGCCGCGCCAGTTCGGAAATTTCGGTTTTCTTCAGTTTCTTGCCATCGGCATGCTTTCCGCTGGTGGCCCTGCCGGTTTCTTCGGCAATCACGTCCAGGAACTTCTTCTGGGCGTGGACGAAGTTTTCCATGCCCTCGCGGGCCATTTCGATGAGGTGCTCGCCATCGAAGGATTTGCCGGTTTTGGCCGCCTCCATCCAGGTGTGCGTCTGCTTGCCGGCAATTTTGAGGAAGTCCTGCTGCATGTCAATGAAGGTGGCCACGCTGCGCCGCAGCAGGTCGGTCATGGCGGTGGCTGGGGCGGAGCCGCCCACCCGCTCCTTGACGCCGCTCATCACGATCTGGTTTTGCTCCTGCGCCAGGTTCAGCAACACCTTCTGCGCTTCGATGAAGTTGGACATGCCCTCGCCCGCCAGTTCGGTGAGGATGGCGGCGGGGGAATGATGGGGATCAGCCAGGCGTTCCCGCAGCAGGTGCACCACGCTGGCGTTCTGCCGCATGGCCAGATCCAGAAGAATTCTTTGCGTGGCAAAAAAGCTGTTGACTCCCTGCTGCATCCATCCCGACAGCAGGGTAACGAAGGATGACTCCCGAGGATGAATTCGAGAGGATTCAAACTTGGCAACTGCTGGCATAATCTGCCTCCCTATGCTGCACTGCAGCATCAGCTTCAGGATAGGGTTGTTCCTCCTTCCATGTCAATGGGCAAAAGCCGATTACTGCAATGCAGCACGGGAAGTGTCCCAAATTGGGACGGGTTTCTCTCAGATAAGGCCGTATCTTCCGCAATAAGGGGTTGCCTGACTGGGCATTGCAGCATGAATCCTGATATACAGACCTCGTCATCTGTGCCAATATAGAAGGGTCAGGGTTGTTGCACTGCACATAAGGAAGCGGGGAGATGAAACCGGCCGCCGTTGTCATCAAAAAGTACGGGAACCGCCGTTTGTACGACACCAGCGGCAGCCGTTACGTCAATCTCGACGACCTTGCCGCCCTTGTCCGCGAGGGGAAGGAAGTGCGGGTGGAGGACGCCAAGACGGGGAGGGATTTGACCCGCGTGACTCTCACCCAGATCATCACCGAAGACGCAAAAGAAAGGCCCACCGGCCTGCCGCTGGAACTGCTGCGCGAATTGATCGTCGCCTCCGACCAGGCGCGGCAGGAATTCATCATGTGGTATTTGAAGTCGGCCTTTGATACTTATCAGGCGGTGCAGAGCGCGGTGCAGGACCGCATCGGCAACATGCAGTCGGCGCTGCTCTCGCCGGTGGAATCTATGAAGCGCCTTCTGGGCGGAGCTTCCCGCCCCCAACCGCCGGAAGACAACGAAGAACTGAGGGCCCTGCGCCGGCGGGTAGCGGAATTGGAAGCGCGCCTAAACAAACCACCCAAACGAAACAGCCGGCGGAAACCTGCCTAGGCCGCGGCCTGCGGGGCAAACTGCTCGCGCAAAGGCATTCGCCGGCCCCCCTGGACCTGGCGGTTGTGTTTGGGGGATTCGCCAACATTCCCAAGATGGGAAGATGAAGACAAGCTCCTGCTGAACGACTGCTGGGCGCGGCAAGTCAAGCTGTGGCTTCACCGGGCAGGCCAGCCGGGCGCCGGTGTCGCATCACGGGCGAGGGAGTCATGCGTCACTGAACCAGGGTCGTATTCCTCTTAAGCTGAGGCTCGGCTGGCACACACGCGCGCTTTACTGTCCGCCGCCATGCTGCCGGGCGACATGGTGGCCGCTCACGAAGGCCGGGACGTAACCGTCCCGAAGCAAATGAGGCGGGTTATGGCGAAACAAGAGGTCAAGAGTCTTTCCTGGGGCGACGCCATATTTCTCTATCTGGAACGGGAGGGCGCGCCGCTTCACATTGCCTCGGTGAATGTATTCGAGGGCCGGATTGCGCTTGCCGCCTGCCGCCGCTACATCGAATCCAAGTTGCCGCAGATCCCCCGCTATCGCCAGCGCGTGGTGGCCGCACCCTTCAACGTCGGGCTGCCCACCTGGGAATACGATTCGGCGTTCGACATTCGCAACCACGTTCACGAGATAAAGCTCAAACGCGGCACCATGGCCGAGTTACAGGCTGCCGCGGGAAGAATTCTGACCGGGCGCATGAACCGCCAGCATCCGCTCTGGGACTTCACTCTGTTTGCCTTGGAGGGCAACCGCACCGGGGTTTTGGCCCGCATCCACCACTGCCTGGCCGATGGAATCGCCGGAGTCGGGATCATGAACGTCCTTATGGATACGACGCCGATTCGGCACCGTTTGCCGAAGAAGCCGCGTCCTTTCCAGGCGCCGCCAGCGAAAAACGATCTGGCATTGCTGCTGGATGGCTGGGTGAGCACTTATGCTGACCTGGTGCAACGGCTGCTTTCCGCCCAGGAGCAAACCGTGACCCTGGCGCAGAAGGTGATGGCTTCCGGCAGCCAGTGGCCGGCCAGCGAGTTCCTGCGGCTGCTGCCGGAACTGGGCGCGCCCACCGAGGCCCTGCGCTTCAACGTGGTCTGCCAGGGTCCGCAGAAATTCGTCTGGGCCGAGGTTCCACTGGCGGACGTTAAAGCTATCAAGAACACGCTGGGCGCCACGGTGAACGATGTGGTTCTCTCCCTGGTAACCGCCACCATACGCCGCTACCTGCAGGCCCACGGCGACCCGGTCGGCGGACGCCGCTTTCGCATGATGGTGCCGGTGAATGTGCGCAATGGAACCAACTTGCAGGACCTGGGCAACCGCATCTCCCTGCTGCCGGTGACCGTTCCTCTGGGCATTCGCAACCCGCGCAAACTGCTGGCTGCGGTTCACCAGCGAATGGAATTTTTGAAAACCGCGCACATAGCGGAAATCGTGGGCGTGGCCGGTGGGCTGATCGGCATAGTTCCTACCGCGCTGCAGGCGCTGGCGGGGCCGATTGCGGGACAACTGCCTATAACTCCCTTCAATATGGTTTGCACCAACGTACCCGGCCCGCAATTCCCGCTCTACCTGCTGGGTCACAAGATGATCAGCTGGTATCCTTACGTGCCCATCGGGGGGCAAATGGCGGTCAACTGCGCCGTGCTCAGCTACAACGGCATGACCTACTTTGGATTCACCGGAGATAGGCATGCCGCGCCCGACCTCAGGCGCCTGAAAAAGATGCTGCAGGCGAGCCTGGCGGAAATGCTGAAGAGCGCCGGCTGCCGGCAACGCAAGACTGCAGGCGAGAAAAGCGGACCCGCGCCAAAGCCCAGGCGCAAACAGGTGGAAAGCGAAGCCAAACCTGTGGCGAGCGAAGCTACTCCTGAAGCGGCAAAACTGGCGCCAGTGATCTCCATGCCCGAGGACAAGTCGCCCCCCGTACTAGCGCGCTCGGCCTAGCCGTCATCAACAACTGAACATCCATCGGGCCCCGGATGCCAGACTCATCCCTCAACTGGTCCCAGGGAGAACCTTTGGCATGACCGCGGCTTTTCGTGTCTCAGCGCCTCGTGGCTAATTAAGCGAAGGCGGAGCGCGCGGCGCTCATAGCCTGGCGGCACAACCGGCCGCCCAGGAACAGGCTGCTCCATTCCACTCCCAGCCAATCGCGCAGGGAGAGCGGCGAGCCAAGATTCGACCCTCCTGTGAGCCAGCTCAGCAGGCCGCAGCGGGCCAGAATGGCAGCCATCCCAATCTCACCCGCGCCCAGGTCGTGCTGAATACCGTCGAGGGTAAACAGCACCTTGCGCAGCATGATCAGGGGCGCGGGCAGGCGAACCCCTTTGAAGGCGATATCTTCCAGCAGGTCGGTGGTGTCCACTGCCTGCGGCAGGCGGGTAAGGGGCAGCCTGGCGATGAACCGTTCCACGCACTCACGGATAATCTTCGCCTGCCGCGGACCAATTCGCCGCCGCCTGCGGCTGAGCGCCTCAATCTGCTGACGGATGCCCACCGGGTCGCGTAAAGCCGCCATCACAAACAGTAGTCCCAGGTGCCGCCGCTGCTCCCGGGTCACGCGCTCCGTCAGAGCCCAGTCCAGAATGACCAGTTCTCCTGTCTTGTCGTCGTAGAGCAGATTGCCGGCGTGGGGATCGGCATGAAACAAGGCCCGGCGTTCGGCGGCAAATATCGGCACCGCAATAAAGGCTTCGACCAGCTGCTCGGAGAGCCGCAACCGGCGCCACATCGGCAAGTGCCGAGCCGCGTCTGTAATCTTTCTGCCGCGTTCTTGCGTGAGCGCGGTAATGTGCGATGTGCACAGTGGCCGGATCAGGTCCGGCACA
>DASVBI010000354.1:0-9357 GCA_036375915.1 Terriglobales bacterium
GGTCCACGTTGGCGTTGGGCGTGCGCCGGTCCCGCATGGCGCGCAGCCAGTTCAGCAGATGCTCGGGATCGTCATCATCGGGTCCCTCGGTGTTAGCCGGTATGTTGTCCACACGCACCACTTCCGCCTTGTCCGTCGCCGGCCCGCTGCCTGGAGGCGCATCGTAAGAAACCGGATCGTGCTCCTGGCCCTCTCCGGTCACCACAAAAAGGGAAGCGCCCTCCCCGCCATAGTTCACCACCGTGCCCTTGGTCCCAAGAATGCGGCTGAACGGACGATAGCTGTTCCCGAAGGTGGTCGAGTAGGAGTACAGGAAACCCTGCGGGTACACCATTGTGGTGCTGATGGTGTCGGCGTTTTCGCGGCCGTCCTTCCACACGAAAATGCCGCCATTGCTCACCACACTCGCAGGAGCGGTGGCATCGGTCCACAGGTGGACCAGGTCCACGCCGTGGCTCATCCACTGGTCGAAAATGCCGGAAGAGAACTTCTTGTACAGGCGGAATTCCAGGTAAACGCGCGGATCGAATGGCTGGTTGGGCTTGCCCAGCAGCCAGCGATTCCAGTCCGTATCCTGCTCTTTCAACTCCGCCACCTCCGGACGCCCGCGCCAGCGCTCGTGATTCACGTTCCACTCCTGCTCGATGCGCATGACCTTGCCGATGCGCCCGCTGCGCACGATGTCGCGCGCCGCCAGGGGGTAGGGCTGGCTGCGGTGCTGCGTGCCCATCTGCACTACCTGGCGCGAGGCCTTCACCACCGCGCGCGCATCCTTGGCCTCCTGCAGCACGTTGGCGAAGGGCTTCTCCACGTAGCAATCCTTGCCCGCGCGCACTACCTCCATGCACAGCTTGGCGTGCTGGAAGTCGCCGGTGGCAATCATCACCCCGTCAATATCGGGCTGCTTGAGCAGTTCTTCGGAATATTTGTACTGGCGCGGCGCCTGGCCAAATCGTTGCTTGACGTCGGCGGCTCGGCGCTCGCGCGCCAGGCTCCACAGGTCGCACACGGCCACGGTTTCCACCGGAATGGTGGGAGAAGCCGTCTGCACCATGTGCACGTGTCCGCCGCTGCGGTCGCCGCACCCCAACTGGCCCAGACGGATGCGGTCATTGGCGCCCAGTATGCGCGCATAAGAGCTGGCCGGCATGGCTAGCGCGGAAGCCGCCAGGGCCGCGCCTCCCGCCTTCAGAAAGGTTCTGCGATTCAAATTGCTCGTGCTTTGACTGCCAACCTCAGCCGCTGTTTCCTTTTTCTCCATCACCATTCCTAAGTGGAAGTTTCCAAAGCTCTTGCGCCGCGAATTATCTCTAATCGGTCTGCCGCTGACAAATCCGCTGCCGCCCGCCTGTCCACTTCCGGACAGTCTATTTCGCATCTGGACACCATCCGGGTGTTCCGGGCAGCTCAAAGGCTCCGTTAGTTATTTGTTTTCAGCAACTTGTCTGGATTGTTTTGTTTGGCGATGGAGGTGCCATACATTTCCTGAAAACTTTAGGAAGAATGCATGGGAACCCTGCTGCAGGATTTTCGTCATGCCGCCCGGCAGATGCGCCGGACGCCGACGTTTGCCCTGGTCGCTATTGTCACACTGGCCCTGGGCATCGGCGCCAATGTGGCCATTTTCAGCATGGTGGATTGGCTCCTGCTGCGCCCACTGCCGGTCAAAGATCCCGGGCAGATCACCGTCCTGCGTTTGCAGCAGAACCTGGACATTCTGCTGGCCACGCTCTCCATCCCTGATTACCGGGAGATTCGCAGCCAAACCACGGCGGTGTTTGACGGTCTGGCCGGCTATGAATTGAGCTTGGACGGGCTGAGCGTGGACGGGGGCAAGGCTGATCGCATCGTCACCAACTTCGTAACCGGTAATTTCTTTTCCGTTTTAGGGATCAAGCCGGCCTTGGGGCGGCTGATTCTGCCTTCAGAAGGGAACGCTCCGGGCGCTGACCCGGTCATAGTCCTGAGCTACTCCTACTGGAAAGATCACTTGGGGGGAAATCCGGAAATCATTGGCAAAAAGGTTTCTTTCGACGGCCATCCCGTAACCGTGGTCGGAGTGGCTTCCCAGGGCTTTCATGGAGCTCAGCCTCTAGTCGCCATCGCCGCTTACCTGCCGCTGGGCATGGTGGCCATCAGTCAGCCGCCGGGCTTCATGGAAAACCGGGGACAGCGCGGGCTGTCAGTGTTGGGACGCCTGCGCCGGGGCGTGGGCCTGCAACAGGCGCAAGCCTCGCTCAGCGTAATTTCGCAACGGCTGTCGCAGCAGTACCCGGAAGTGGATAAGAACGTGAAAGCGCTGGTTTTCCCGGAAGCCAGCGCTCGCCTGGGCGATCCCCGAACCGCCAATACGAAATTGCTTTCGGCCTTGTTTCTGGGGCTGGCAATTCTGGTGCTCCTGCTGGCTTGTGTGAATGTGGGCAACGTTCTGCTGGTGCGGGCCTCGGTGCGGGAGCGGGAACTAGCCATCCGGGCGGCCCTGGGGGCTGGGCGCGGGCATCTGATCCGCCTGCTGCTGACGGAAGGGATTCTGCTGGCGGTTCTGGGCGGAGTGGCCGGCATGATCCTGGGGACCTGGGGCGGAGCGGCGCTGAGGTCCATCAATCTGCACACCGACTTTCCGGTTCAAATGGACTTTCGCTTCGACTGGCGAGTGTTTGTTTATGCGTTGGCCATGGCCCTGGCGGCCGGAGTCATCATGGGGATTTTCCCGGCATGGCGGGCGGCGCGCCGCGACCTGAACCAGGTGCTGCACCAGGGCGGCCGCGGGTTGACCGGAGGAGGGCAAAAGTTGCGCAGCGCGCTGGTGGTAGTGCAGGTGGGCGGCTCGCTGATGTTGCTCATCATCGCGGCTCTTTTTGCCCGCAGCCTGGGCCAGGCGCGGCGCACCGACCTGGGTTTTGACCCCGCCCACGTGGTGAACCTGAGCATGGACCCACTGGAAATCGGCTATCACGAGCCCCAAACCCGTGAGTTCTACCGCAACCTGCTGCAGCGGGTTCGCGCGTTGCCGGGCGTGACCGCCGCCAGCACCGCCTTTTCCGTGCCTCTGGGGTATTACAGCAACGGCGGCACGCTGGCCATTGAAGGCTATCATCCGCCCCCGGGACAGCCGGCTCCCGTGGCGGTGATGAATTTCATTTCTCCGGGAAATTTCCAGACTCTGGGTATCCCCCTGCTCCAGGGGCGCGACTTCAACGACCGCGATGATGAGAAGGCGCAATATGTGGCGGTGGTAAATCAGACCTTCGTAAAGCAATACTGGCCGAAGCAGGACCCGATTGGCCGCCACTTCCGTGTGGTGAATGATCCCAGCCATTCCATTGAGGTGGTGGGCGTAGCCAAGGATGCCCGCTATATCTTTGTGCGTGGTCCGCAGTATCCCATGGCCTATTTGCCCTTTGTCCAGCACGTGCGCGATGCCAGCCTGCAAACCCTGCAGGTGCGCACCGTGGGAGACCCTCAGACACTGATTCCGGAACTGGAACGAACCATCGAATCGCTGGCGCCCGAGCTGCCGGTTTTTGAAGTGAAGACCATGAGCCAGGCGCTGTACACGCTCAACGGATTTCTTGCTTACGAGGTAGCAGCCGGGCTGGCGGCGGCCATGGGTATTTTGGGCCTGGCGCTCTCCGTGGTGGGCGTCTACGGCGTAATTTCCTATGCCGCCAGCCAGAGGTCGCACGAGATCGGGGTGCGCATGGCGCTGGGCGCGCAGCCGCGCCAGATCTTGCGCATGGTTCTGCGGCAGGGAATCGTGATCGTCGTCCTGGGGCTGGCGGTGGGAGTGCTGGCAGCGCTGGCCGCCTCTCGCGTCGTGGGCACCTTCCTGACCGTGAGCCCCACCGATCCCCTGACCTACGTGGCGGTTTCGGTACTCTTGACTCTGGTGGCGCTGGCTGCCTGCGCGATTCCCGCGCGCCGGGCCATGCGCGTGGACCCCATGGTGGCGCTGCACTACGAGTGAGAAGTGTTCTGAAAAAAAGACGTTGCAAGCAACGTCCCTACCAGGGTGCAGTTGCAGTTTGAAGTATTCGACTATCCGGTAGAGACGTAACTTGTTACGTCTCCTCCACCGCGAACTTACAGGCTGCGATACCCCAATCTAGAGTACGCAGGCTGCCGCTGAATGCCTCACCTTCGCGGCACGGTCTGCGCCACCTCAGCTGCCGCCACCTGGTGCAGCCACTCCGCCGAGCGTGGATGGCGGCCGCGGGTGAGCTGCTCGAAGGCGTGCTGCACCGCCTTGGTCACAGGTCCGGTCTTGCCCGCGCCCACCTTGCGCATATCAATTTCGCGCAAACCAATCACTTCCGCCGCGGTGCCGCAGACAAATACTTCCTCGGCCACATAAAGCTGATCGCGCGAGATAGGCTGCTCCACCACGCGATAATTGAGGTCGCGGCACAAAGTGAGCACCGCGTCGCGAGTGATGCCTTCCAGAATGGCGGCGGTATGCGGCGTGAAGACGGTGCCGCGCCGTACCACGAAGATGTTTTCGCCCGTGCACTCGGCCACATAACCTTCGGGGTCGAGCATGATGGCTTCATCAAACCCCAGGCGCAGCGACTCGGTCTTAGCCAGCACCGAGTTCACATAATTTCCGGAGATCTTGGCCTTGGTCATGGCGATGTTGGGATGGTGGCGGGTAAACGAGGAAATGTTGGCCCGAATGCCGCGCTCCTTCGCTTCCGCGCCCAGGAAGTGTCCCCACTCCCACACCGCGATGCCCAGGCGCAGCTTGCCCGATTCCACCACCATGTTCATGGCGCCATCCAGCCAGATCAGCGGACGGATGTAGCAGTCGCCAAAGCCGTTGGCGGCGACGGTCTGGTCAATCGCTGAAATCAGTTGTTCGCGGCTCCAGGGCAGGTCGCGAAAGCCAATGACGTTGGCCGAATCCAGAAGCCGGTCCACGTGCTCGGGCAGGCGGAAGATGGCCGGTCCGCGGTCGGTGGCGTAGCAGCGGATTCCTTCAAACACGCTGATGCCGTAATGCAGGCCGGCAGAGATGAAGTGCAGGTTGGCGTCCTTGGAGTCAACCAGGGCGCCGTCCATCCAGACGTAGCGCGGGGTAGATGGCATTGGGCTCCTTGTAGAGATGCGGAATGTTCAGAGTACCGTTTGAGCGCGGGATTGGGCAAGGGGAGACGGCGGTGAGCCTGAGAGAAAATGAAAACCGCCGAGGACGCGGAGGACGCCAAGGTTTTAAAGGACTTGGAGACCTGGTTCGGGACCGGGGGGCAAACCTGATTGCCCACAATCACCGTGTTGGGTCGAGTGCACCGCACGTGGTCGTGATTCTAAAAAGGTCTCAGCGTCCTTTGCGTCCTCTGCGGTTTTGGTGGGGAAGAGGGGCCCGGCGTTTACGGAGTCCTCATGAAATGAAGCCCTTTATCCGCTCGGCGATATGGTCGCGAACCTGCCGGAAAACCGCCAGCCGTTCTTCGTGTGTGCCCGTCGTCGCCGCCGGGTCGGGAAAGCTCCAGTGCAGGCGCTGGACTTCGTCCGGGAAGTAAGGGCAAGCTTCTTTGGCGCTGTCGCACACCGTGATGACAAAGTCGAATGGCTGGTGCAGAAATTCGGAAACGTTCTTGGAGCGATGTTCCGCAATGTTCACCCCGGCTTCGCCCATGACCAGCACGGCGTCGGGATGGAGATGTTTGGGATGGGTGCCCGCGCTCGCCACTTCAAATCGCTCGGCGCCGAGATGGCGCAGCCAGCCCTCCGCCATCTGGCTGCGGCAGGAATTGCCGGTGCACAGGAAGAGGACGCGCTTCATTATTCGCCTCCGCTCCGTCCGCCCGCGAAAGAGGGAAGGCGCAACATCGTTGCCTGGTGCTTACCCAAGCTGCACCAGTTCCGACCGCAGGCGCTTCAGGGTCGCGCGCAGTTCTTCTTTGCTGGGGAACTGAATGGCTTGCACCGGACAGACGTTCACGCAGGCCTGGCAGCCAACCACGCAATTGTAGGGATTGGCCACGCGCGGCTGTTTGTGCTCCTCGTCCCAGGTGAAAACCTGGTTCTTACAGAAATTGAAGCACTCCTGGTCGCCGGTACAAAGGCCGTAGTCCACAGTGGGAAACCAGGGAATCTTTTCACGGGGAAGAGCGCTGGGAGGCATTCAAGTTCTCCTTTGGCTGTGCTCTTACGCCGCCGGCCGGCTCTCTATCTCAGCAAACGCCTGCCGTACTTTTTCGATGGCCTGCTCGGTCGAGATAGCGCGCAGGTCCAGCGGAATCACGTGCTGCTCGAAGCTGATGCCGGCCTTTTCAAAGGCGTCGCGAAACATCTTTTTCTGCATACGCGGGTCGCACGCGCCGATTACATAACGCTCCCCGGGCTTGAGGATTTCCACCAGAAAGCGCTCGCCATCATCCATGCAGAGCTGAGGATGGAGAACCGCGTACTCAGATTCCAGCTCGTTGCGCACAAAGTTAAGCAGCTGCCAGAAATTCATGTCCTTGAAGCCGGGGCATTCGCCGGTGCAGTTGCACAGCAGGAAGCGCGGTTTGCCACTCATAACGGACTCCTTTCATCAATCATCGGCGGCTTGCGGAGAGGGCAAAGGCGCCATCCCCTCCCAGGAAAACCAATGGCGGGTTCGGTTGCACAGATTGCAGACGGAGAGCATGACCGGCACCTCCACCAGCACGCCCACCACGGTGGCCAGGGCGGCGCCGGAGCCCGCTCCGAATAAGGCGATAGAAGTGGCCACCGCCAGCTCGAAGAAATTGCTGGCGCCGATGAGCGCGCCCGGAGCGGCAATGGAGTGCTGCACGCGGAACAGGCGCATCAGCCCGTAGGCCAGGCTGGAGTTGAAATACACCTGCAGCAGGATGGGAACGGCAATCAGCAGCACATGGAAGTAGCGCCCGGTGATGTTGTCGGCCTGGAAAGCAAAGATGCAAACCAGGGTAGCCAGCAGAGCCGCAATGGTAACCGGCGCAAATCGGGGTAGCAGGGTGCGTTCAAACCAAACGCGCCCGCGGTTGCGGATGAACCAGTAGCGCAACGCCGATCCCGCGGCCAGGGGAATAACAATAAAGGCGACCACGGAATACAGCAGCACCAGGAAGGGCACGTGCAGTGACGATGCGCCGCTGACCAGGAAGCGCACGATAGGCGCGAACAGAAACAGCATGATCAGGTCATTGAGCGACACCTGCACCAGGGTGTAAGCCGGGTCGCCTTCCGTCAGGTGACTCCACACGAAGACCATGGCGGTGCAGGGAGCGGCCGCCAGAATAATGGCTCCAGCAATGTACTGGTCGGCCTGGGCAGGAGCTATCCAGGCGCTGAACAGGTGACGGAAGAACAACCAGGCGATCAGCGCCATGGAAAAAGGCTTCACCAGCCAGTTGACGAATAACGTGACCAGCAGGCCGCGCGGCCGCTCGCCCACGTGGCGGATGGAGGCAAAATCCACCTTCATCATCATGGGAATAATCATCAGCCAGATGAGCACGGCGATGGGAATGTTGACCTGGCTGCCACGGCCGAATTCCAGCGAGCGCAGCAGGCTGACCGAAGCCGGCATCCATTTACCGACCCCCAGACCAGCCAGCATGCATAAACCCACCCAGAGCGTGAGGTAACGCTCGAAAATATTGAGCCGCTTGGCGGCGGAAATGGCCGGCGCTGGACTCGCGGCGGTAGTCATAGCCGCGGCCCTTCTTCGGGCATGGTCGCCGCGGAAACGGGAACGGGGGCGGGCCGGGGAGCAGCGTGCAACTGCACGAAGGCTTGCCGGCGGCAGCAGGCCCGCACCAGTTGAGCCTGGTCCTTGCGCATTTCCGCGTCCTGCCCCAGCCAGGCCAGCGTGTATTGGAGAATGCGTGCGGCTCGCGGATCAGACGGAACCAGAAGACGGTAGTGCATCCACTTGCCCTGACGGCGCGCGTCCACAATTCCGGCCCGCCGTAGATATGCCAGGTGGCGCGAAATCTTGGGCTGGCTGAGTTTCAAAACGGCAACGAAGTAGCAGACGCAGACTTCCTTCTCGCCCATCAGATTGAGCAGGCGCAAGCGCGTGCGGTCGGCCAGAGCGCGAAAGAACTGTGGCTGCGGAACCGGAGTGGGTTTTCCTTTCATGTACACAAGACTAGCATATAAATATGCATAAGCATATGTGTTATCGGCTACGAAAGCCTGTGATGCACGTCACCTGGATTCGGGGCTCGTCAGGAATAAAAACCGCTGAGGACGCGGAGTACGCAGAGGTTCTTCAAATTCGCTCCTGCATGCCCGTGAAGGGGGATTGCCCGGCATTTGCGGAGGGCCTGAAGAACGTCCCTTTCAAAGCCAGTCCTTCCAAAAAGTTTTAGAACCTCCGCGTTCTTCGCGTCCTCTGCGGTTTTGGTTTGGGCTGAAGAGTCCTGTGCGGTTTTGGTCTGAGGTGGATTACTTTGCCCTGCGGCTCAGGCGCACGTCCGCGTTCTCCACCTCTCGCAGGGTGCAGCAGGCGCCGGGCGGGATGGGCGCGCCGTGGGGACAGGCGCGGGGATGGCCCAGGAAGGCGCAGATGCGGTCGGTGGCTTCAGGCGAGAGGATGTGCTCGAACTTGCAGGCCTGCTCCTCGACTTCCGCCGGGTCGTCCATGCCCAGGCTCTCGGTGAAGAGGCGCTCGGCCAGACGGTGGCGGCGGATGACGTCGGCGGCGCGCTGGCGGCCCTGGGGCGTGAACTCGATCATTAGATCGCCGTCGGCCACCCGCTGGGAAATGTGGCCCAGCGCATCGTGGCAAGGATTGATGACCGCCTTGTGCGCGTGGGGCTGCGAGGGGTGCGGGCGCGTGGTCACCAGGCCCAGCTCCACCATCTTTTCCACCGCGATGCTCACGGGCACGCCGCCGTGCACGTCCATGCTGCCCAGTTCGGCGGGCTCGCCGTGCTCTTCGATGACCCAAATCTCTTCCAGGACTTCATCAAACTGCTCCTGGTCGGTCATGGCGAAAACTTCTTCGGTGGCGATCCTGCCGTGGTGCAGCTCGACGCGGCGGTCGGCCAGGCGGGCCACCAGCGCGTCGTGCGTCACCATGATGATGGTGCGGCCCTGCTGGTGCAGTTCGCGCAGGAGCCGAAGCACAATTTCCTCGTTCTGCGCGTCCAAATTGCCGGTGGGTTCGTCGGCCAGCACAATTTTGGGATCGTTGATGAGCGCGCGCGCAATGCACACCCGCTGCTGCTCGCCACCGGACAAGTGCGCGGGCAAGTGATGGGCGCGGTCCTTCAGGCCCACACGCTCTAAAGCTTCGAGGGCCTCCTGCTCGTCGGTCATGCTGTGGAAGTATTGTGCCAGCATGATGTTCTCGACGGCAGTGAGGTAGGGGATCAGGTGGAACTGCTGGAAGATGAA